>NZ_JBYTAE010000014.1:0-73079 GCF_058787875.1 Hydrogenophaga sp. FW305-3-2-15-A-LB1
GCATCGCTGGGGACCGTCCGCCTGACCACTGGCTTGCCTTGCCTCTACCGTCAAGATGGGATGGCTGGCCGCTTACGTACTCCCAGCGGATATCGACCTTGTCGTTGTTCGAGTCAGGTTCAAGTGTGACGGCAGACCAAGTTGTGTCCGTCCACAATGAGTCGAGCAGGCATATGAGAGTCTGCACGGCAAAGCCGCGAATAGCTTCTCGTCCCCCCATGGCTAGGTCTCAACTTCGAAAAAGTCCATGGCCATCCGGCCCCACTGATTGCGGGTATCTTCTAGGACTCGCAGTTGCTTTTCACTGCCTGCTTCATCTTCCATGCGGGCCCAGGCCGCCACAAGAGAGAGGACCTCTCTCGCATACTTCCCTTCAGGCCCGTCTTCTTCTGCTCTCAGGGCCTCGAAGAGCCTGGCGTGAACCGGGTGACGGGTGTTGAGTGTGATTAGGATGACGCCGCCGGCCGTAGAGACGTCGAAGATCAGAGAGCCAGGCAAATCGGCATGCCGAAAACGGAACTTGATCTTCTTGCTGACGTAATCGACGGCGATTGCTTGTGCTTTCGCCTCTTCAACGCCGTCCTGAACGATGCCAGCGGTCAGTGCCGACGCGCGGTCGCTTGGAGGCGCATGCTCCTCTTTGTCACTTTTGCCAGTGTCGCCGACCCGCTCTCGACGCCTCGCAACCGAGTCAGTAGCCGCTTTCTCAGCTCTGTTCTCTGGGCGCTCCCTCTTCGTGTGGAGGCGCTCGCCCTCTCGCATCGTGGCCACCAGCGTACGCATTGACTTCAGGACCTTGTCGATTTCAAGAGTAATGCGATACATGGCAAGCCTCGGATCACGGTCCTGCTCCAGCCGCTCTTGGTAATCCTTGACGCTAAGCCCTTCCTCAAAGGCGTCATCCTCGAGGCTCAAGCGTGTGAATCCTGTGGCCGTTTGCTTGTTGTTGGTGACGCCGAAAACGTCATCCAGGCCTGGCTCGAATTGAACCTCAACCCCCCACCACCTTTCGCGGGTGTCGTAGGAGTTCGTGAAGCTGAGATTGAGCTCCAGTTCTCGCCTAGCTCTCACGACGGATACGCCCTGATTCCTGTGCGCGTGCTGCCCGATGGCTTTACTCCCCCCTTCCCGTCTCGTCTCCGGTTTGCAGATCGAAGCGACGATGGTCACAGGGTGCTCGGCACCACCGTATGCCACATTCAAGATAATTGGCTGGCCGAAAGGCACGAAGGCAGGGTTCTGGTTGAACGGTTCGGGCGCATTCGTCCCAGACATGAGGTAGAGCGGATCGTTCTGCCGGACGTAGCTTTGATAGAGGGTCAAGTTCGTTTTTCTCTCGTACGCGGCGAGACGGATTCGAACGGATTCGTCGTTCAGGAAGTGCCTATAGACCCGACCACTGATGAATTCGGTGTGTCTAAGCAAAGTCGTACTCTGCTTCCAGGAGATACGGTCCAGCTCACTCCAGACGACCAAGGTACCATGCTCTTGGATATCGCCAGCGATCAGCGTTAGCCAGTCTTTCGGGATCTCGGAAACCTGCGGCTCCGGAACATCAACCAAGGCGCCGGCCTGAATCTTCTCCACGTCCAGGTAGGCATGATGGACTTCTCCGCTCTGCCAAGTCCAAACATCCACTCTCTTGCACTGGGATATCGAGGAATTGGGGAGCCCCATACCAAACTTGCCAATGCCCTTCTGGTTGGCCTTGTCTAGCCGCGATCCGTTGCCAAACTGAAGAGCCTTCCTAAGAGAGCTCTTACTCATGCCACAGGCGTTGTCATATACCGCGATGCGGGAGATTTGACGACGCCCTTTAGCCGAAGCCTCCTCGATGCAGAGAACCTCGACCTCAGTTCGGATTCCGGTTTCTTCTCCTGCTTGGATCGCGTTGTCGATTAGCTCCGCTAGCGCGTGTGCCGTGTCCCGATAGCCGGAGCTTCGCATTGCCGAGATGGAAAGATTCTGAGGAATGATTGGGAAAGTCATTGGCGTCTTATGGGTTCAAAGTTGACCATGTGTTCAGAGCCTCCACCCAGGCCACATCGGCTTGTGAGTCGGCTGTCACGATCAGTTTGAGGGGCGGCAGACTGGGGGAACGGCCCTGAACAAGCCTTCCAATCGTCGAGATCATTGCTGCGCGTGACTTTGTCGGCGCGGCCATCACACAGGCTGAAATTGAGATGTGCTCGTTTGCGCTTCCAACAAGTTGAAATCCATGAATGCACAAGACCTTTCCATATCTCCCGACGAACCTCTGTAAAGCTAGATCGCGGGCCGCAGCAGACGACTCTGACGTGATCGCTATAGCCTTTACGCCGTGGACGAGCAGAAGACCGGCAAACAACCTTGCTTGCTTGGCCGTTGTCGCATAGAAGACAACGTGCCCTGGGCCGTTGCCCTCCCGCTCCAAGATTTCCAGCAAACGCTCGTTGCGTTCGACGTTGTCGGCGAGCTCGCTTGCATAGGCTGGATCCACTTCAAGAGCGCATTCATCGATTAGCGCTGCCGGGGGGCTTTCAAGAACGCTGGTCCCCGATGGCCCCGTCAAGTTCACGACCGAGCCGTCAATGGCCCTGAAATCTCCAGCAGTGCGGAGCAACTCCAAGTCGTTCCCGGGTTCGACAGTGATGCTTTCGTCGGGAAAGGCTTGCTTCAAGGAAGTCCGCACAGGTCCCTCAGGAAATGCCGCTCCGGGCGTAGCGAGCAAACCGACCAGGCTAAATCTGCCACCGGATGACATTCCTTCGACGATTTCCTTGCCCACAGGGTGGACTCGATTCTCGGCATCGGCAAGGATGGCGACCGATGTGAAAGAACCAAGCTTTACGAGTGCGGGATCATCCTTGCTGAGGCGGTGAACATCGATGACAGCGATCGAGCCGCCGAGCTGGTCCAGGTCGCGCGCTGGATGATCACCATAGAGCTGGTGGATCGTGATGTCACGCGATCCCAGCTGATGCCACACCTCCTGCAGCTCCATGAAGGCGTCCTCGCACATAGCTGCACCTGGTGCTAACCAAACAATCGACCTGTCATCAGGTTCTGACCGATAGAGATCGAGTGCGGCCGTAGCAACTAGCCGAAGCTTCCCTGCGCCAAATGGCATATGCACCAAAACCGATGCTGGCGGGCGCTCAATCGTCCGACGAAGCTTGCGAAATGCCTGCAACTGATGGTTGTGCAACCTATGAGACGCGAGGGCTCGTTGGGATCCTTCGGAGGGACTGGCCCCCTCCTGCGGTCCAACAGCTTCCACCCCGTACCAGCGATCCAGATGTTCGAAGTATTGCGGTGCGGCGTTGAAATCAATGGCCTTAAGGGTTCGAAGCGGCGTGATAACTGGCAACTGGAGAAGCTCGCACAGCTCCGTAGCCTCGGCACCTTCAAGCTTGGACAGCAAGAGGGAGCGAACGTCCTGTCGACGCAACGCTTCGCGTTCGCCATGCACATTCACAACGAAATATGCCAAGCCCATTTGGCTGGTCACGTCTGCTCCCAGCCTGCTCAGCAGTCCCATGATTGAGGGGTCAAGCAACTGACTGAGTGCAGCGGTGTCGCTTCTCGCAAGATGAGTGGCGAGCCGCGTCACCTTGCCCACATTCAGCGCCTCTCCCGGCACGGAGCTTTCCGGAGCGTCAGGAGGTGCCATGCGCTGCTCCTGAAACGTTGTCGAGCGATATCGCCATCACAGCTTCTGTTATCTCATCGTCGGAAAGAAACGGCGCTTGTGCAAACACTAGGCCCTGCTCACCGTTGAGCTTGGCGGCCAAGTGCCCGCGGCCCAGCAGCAGCTCGGCGCCCGGCCGATCCAGCGCGATTTTGGAAGTCGCTTCGCTGGATACCTTCAAGATCAACCGGTTACCCAGGTTCTCGCGAAGCTGCATCGGCATCACGTCCTTGTCGGGGCGCTGCGCCGCGAAAATCAGATGGATGCCGGCCGCGCGCGCCTTCACGCCCAGCCGCTGCACGGCCGCTCCCACCGCGCCCTTGTAGGTGTCGTCGAGCATCCAGTCCGCGAACTCGTCATGGACCAGAAAGACCATGGGTAGGCGTTCTTCGGCCAAGACTTTGGCGTTGTAGGCCGCCAAATCGCGCGCGCGGGCCTTGGCAAACGCGCGATAGCGGTCCTCCATCTCCTGCACCAAAGCCTCGAGCACCTCGCCTGCCTTCTCCTTGGTGGTGACTATCTCGTCGCGCATGTGTGGCAAGTCCGCCAATGGTGCGTAGTCGACGCCCATCTTGGGGTCAATCAAGATGAGCTGCGCCAAGTCTTTGGAGTTTGTCGCAGCGATGTCCAATATCAACGCCTGGATCAGGACCGACTTCCCGCTGCCGGTCGCGCCGGCCACCAACGAATGCGGCTCGTGGGACGAGAGCCCGCCGAACTCCGCGCCGAGGTTCAGATACAGCAGCGAGCCGTTGATCTCTTGGAGGCCCAAAAGGAAGGACGTGTTGATGCCGGCGACGTTGCGGTTGAGCTCGCGACGCGACCAAAGCTCCCAGAGCGACACGGCCTGCCGTTTGGAGCCGGCGACCGTCACCACAATCTCTCCGGGTTTGGGCTGGACAGTGACGAGGTTGATCGCGTGCGTGGTTAGAAGCTGCGTGCGCTTGTTCTCGATGTCCTCAACGCGCAGCCGGTCGGAGCCTGCTAGGCGCACCAGGCAGCCATTGGGCGTCAGCCGAGTTCCAAGGATTGCCGCCTGCAGCCCGTAGCTGTTGAGCGCGGCCTTGAGTTTCTTGGTGACATCTTGGGCCCACTCCTCGCGATCGGCATCCGACTGCGCGCCGCCAGCGAATTTGGAAGCGACGAGCTCGGATAGCGCGGCCCCGAGGCTGGCGGATAGGGCGGGCGCCGGCGCCGAGCCCTGGGCTGAAGCGGGCTCCGCGGCGTAGGCTTGGGCCGGGCTTTGCGCAGGAGCCGCATGCTCTTGCGCTGGTTTGCTGGCCGGAGACATCGCGACGACCCCTTCGGGCTCCGTAGCAACTTCGATGACGGCGTCGGCAAGGCCGTTGGCGAGCTGGCCCATGGCAGCGAGCCAAGGAACGCGAGGCGCTGGCTTCTTGAAACCGTGCCCTTCCCAGGGTTGATAGGGTCCCAGCCCCGCGCGGGCATCGAGCCCCCCCGCTCCCTTGGCGTAGGCCTCGACGAGCTTGCGAAGGTCTGGGCGGTCGAAGACCTCCTGCCAAGCATTCACCCCGTCGGACTCCTCCAACAGCTCCTGCTCGGAAGCCGAGGCCGAACCGGCGTCCGAGGTATGGACGTAGACGTGGGAGTAACCGCGCAGCGAGATCTCCATATCGCCTTCGCGAAGCTTGGCGCGGGCGCGCTCCATCAGCCCCGTCATCCCTGGCGGGATGTCCGCGTCGATGAGCATGTCGGCGAGGCGGGCGAGCCACACGTCGCGGTCCAACCGGCCGGGGTCTCCGAAGAGCGCCTCGCGGAACATGCCGAGCGTGGCCAGCAGTTGATCCTTGGAGTCGCGGCGCGCCTTGGACAGCCCGTCGGCGCCAACGTATTTCGATTCGACGATGGAGATGACCACGCGGACGCCCTCCTCCCGCTCCTCGACGTTGAGAGCAAGGATGTCGGCGATGCGGCTCTCAGGCTGCGAGAGCCAACTCGCGTAGTCGTCGAGTAGGAAGTAGGCGGTCAAGACCTGGCCCCCACCCGCGGCGGCCCTGAACTCTTCGGCGAGCAGATGGCGGCTGAGCACCAAGCCGATCATTTCGCCCGCCGAGACGCCGCGCTTGGCCGCCCGCAGCACGATGTCGCCGGAGACTGAGAGTGCATCGCGCTTGGCCTTGTCGGCGGCGGCTTGGACTTCGGCGGCGTCGAGCTGCAGATTCAACTCATCCAGGCGGCGGCGCACCAACACGCCAAGCAACCGGAGCTCGGAGGTCGAACTCACGATCATGTTGCGTCCGTTGGTGGAGCCTCGGCGATAGCGGACGACGGTGATGTCGTTGTGCTGGAGCTGGCGCTTGTCGAGCAACTCGTCGTAGGTAGCGACCCATTCGGCCAGGTCGTGAGCGTCTTTGATCATGCCGGCGAGCGCCGGGCTTTGTAGCGAGATGCGCCGGGCTGGCAAGTAACGCTCGCCGGGCAACGCATCAAGCTGGCGGCAGACGGCGGCCACCGCGGACATATAGGCCCATCCGGAGGATGTTTGCCACGGGCAGGCCAGGAACGTAGTGGACTTGAGCTCGTTCTCGCCCGAGACGCTGCGATAGGACCATCGCGAGGGGGCGTGCTCCAGGTTCGGCCGATCGTTCGTCCAAGGCACAGAGAGCCATTCGGACTGCGCGGCCCGAGAAACCACGTCATGCAGGAAGGCCACATCGAAAGCTTTAAAGCCCTGAACGCTCTCGCCGGGGGTTGCCGATATCGGCGTTACTGAGATGCGCAGCTTCGAGATGAAGTTGTCGCTGGTCTCGCTGACCACCGGCAGGTCCGGGTCGTCGCCGGCCTTGTTGACCAACTCACCGTACACCCTTCGGAGCTTCGCTGGGTCCGAGTGACGCACCGACACGCTGCATTGGAGCTTGCCATCCTCCTGAATCGCGGAGAGCTCGCGAACGGTCGCCAAAGGCAGCTCAGCCGCGTCGGCGTTGTAGAGCACGACACTGAGATTGGAGGCCTCGTGAGGCTGCAAACCAACGTAGCGCTCCAAGAGCTCGCGCGCCTGCTTGGCAGCGGCGGCCGGATCCACGTCAGTCATTGCGTCCTGGTTTCCGCGCGTTGGCGACTCCAAGAGGCTGTAACCGTTGACCGTGCTGCTCTCCGACACAAGCATCGGTGCACCGGCCCGGTTGAGAACGGCGATCTCCGGATAGAACGGATGGGCGATCTCGTCTGAGAGCTCGCGCATGAATATCTCGCGATCCCCATAGAGGATGTTGCCGCTCGATAGCAAGTGGGTGGCGAACCCCGCAACGCGGCGCGACTTAACAGCAAGCGCCTTCATCCGCTCAGGGTGCCAGGGTGGAACGATCAGCGCGGGGTTGTCTCCGGCCACGCGGGCAGTACCTACCGTGAGGATCTCCGAGACCAAGCGGGAACGACACACATCGCCGCGGGCTTGGGTCCCGAGGGTCGACATCAGCGCGCCGAAGGACTCCGCCTGCTGCAAGACGGCTTCGCCGTGCAGGCCGGTGGAGATGAAGTCCTCCATCGCCTTGATGTAGTTCTCCTCGAACTTGTCCCACGCATTTCGGACCTCATCGCGCTGCGACGGGGTCAGGTAGCCGTCGTCGGCAAGATCCTTGATCCGCGTCTTGATATCGTGTCGCAGGCTGCGCAGCTTGTTGGCCGCCGGCACGAGGGAACCCGCGTCGGTCGAATAGGTCGCCTCCAAGGTGCCGGTGTCGAGCAGAGAGACGTTTTGCACCCCACCCTTCTTGCTCACCAGGCGGCGCGGAACTTCCGTGCAACCGACCGCGCCTTTATCCAAGAGGCGACGCATGTCCGCGACCATCGACAGCCCGATCGAGGTGGGCTTGTAGCTCCATAGCAGCTGGGTCTTGGCCAGCACCGCCTCCTTGCCCTTGACAACCTGGATCAGCGCCACGTCGAACTTGATTTGCAACGCCACGCGCGAGAGCGACGAGCTCGGTCGGACCTTGTTCTTCTTGTCGTTGCGCAGCTCCTTCTCCTTGGCGAAGAAGGCTTCGTAGTCGAAGAGCGGATCAGGCAGGCTCGCGTTGCCCAAGCGCTCGACCTTCCAATCGACCTTAGAGCCCATGAGCTCCTTCAAGCCGCGGTACATCGCGGAGAAGTAGCTGCCGGCGTCGTAGTTGAAGCGCTCGCGCCATTCCTTGCGGCCCTTGGTCACGGTGAAGCGCAGGATCCGCTCGCCGTCCGCGTCGCGCAGGCCAGCATGGAGGCTGTTGACTACGCGGGCGAAGCCGTCGAAAAAGTCGTTGCACTCGATGGGCTTGCCGTAGAGGGCCTTCTCCCAACGCGCACAGAGCTTGGCGTCTTGCTCGAGCAGCCGGCGGCGCTTGACAAAGAACTCCTCGTCCTCCTCGGTGAAGTCGGAGCGGCGCTCGCGCGACTTCAAATCCTCCAAAAGCTTGCGCCCCTCTTGGTCGAGCGAGTTCTCCTGATCGCAGTCGTGATCGAAGAAACGGACCGTCGCATCAGCCAAGCCTAGCTGTTTCTCCTTGGGCTTGTCGAAGGCCAAGTAGACGCCATCGGCTTCCCACTCGAACTGCGCCAGGGCGGAAGCGGCCTCCTGGTCTCCCGCGGGAGCGGTAGCGAAAGCGTCGAGTGCTAGGCGAGCAGCCTCGGCGATCTCCGCCGCGTTGGCCTCAATGCGCTCGTTCAACTCCTCCGGATCCAGCGGCTGGCCGTTCTGGCGAAGCTTTTTCAGAAGCGGCGCGCGCTGAGTCAAGAGCTTGGCGAAGGCCTTCTGCCAGGGCTTACGAAGCGCCCCGAAGCTTCTGGCGTTGGAGAAGAACGCGCTGTCGCGGGGGAGCCCCGCGCGCGGTAAAGCGAATCCAACGGCGTCGCGGATGGCCAGCCCTCGGGTGGACATCGCCTCGACGATCTCGGAACAAAACTCGCCGAGCTGCACGAGCGACAGCTCGGAAGACGTCAGCAAGCCGCCCAGGGCGGCATGAAACACCAAGCGATCCTCCGGCACAGGCGACTGGCCGCCCGCATGCAAGGCCGCCTCGACCCAAGGCTCGGGATCAGCGCGCATCTCCTTGGCGCCAATCGCCATCACATGCCCCAGCGTGTCAGCCAAGTTGTGCTCGTTGCCATTGGCGGTGAGGATTGCCACCTTTGCAGTCGCAGCGTTGTTGCGAACGTAGCCTGCGTTGTGCGAAATCAGGATCTCGGTCGGCAGGCCTTGGCCGTCGACCAGCGCTTCCGGGATCATCAAATCCACCCGAGCACGAAGCTCTGGGTTAGCGAGGATGGCACGCGCGACGGCGGCAATTTGGCTCGACGAGAGCTTGTCAAGCCGAAAAAGCGCCACGGAGTCGCCTGGCTGACCTGGATTAGAAATGCGCTTGGCGAGGATGTCAGCACCGACACGCCCGATGATGCGGTCGGTCAGCATGTGGACTCCCCCTTGAACGCGAACGGGTTTTCAACGAACGAACAGGAGTCAGAGAGTCTACGCACCAAGCCCAATCCGACGAGTCGGGCTTCGAGGTTGTCACGATTTTCGCTGAGCTCCTCTTGGTCGACGAGCTTCGCATCGACTAGGCGTGCTCCTTCTGCATCGCCGAGAACCAGGCCATAGCGCTTCTTGGCTTCAGCCAAGAACTCGTCGAATTG
Organism: Hydrogenophaga sp. FW305-3-2-15-A-LB1; assembly: GCF_058787875.1. Classification (NCBI taxonomy): domain Bacteria; kingdom Pseudomonadati; phylum Pseudomonadota; class Betaproteobacteria; order Burkholderiales; family Comamonadaceae; genus Hydrogenophaga; species Hydrogenophaga sp. FW305-3-2-15-A-LB1. The sequence goes on from NZ_JBYTAE010000014.1 coordinate 9,296, forward strand.
CATGCGATCGTCGACGATGGTGACAACCAGCGACTTCAACAGCCGGTCGTTGGGCGCGTAGCGGGTACGCCGTGAGAGGCGGCGGGAACTCAGCCCGATCGCCCGCGACCAGGAGGTATGGATCTTTCCGACGTGCTGCTCGTGGCGCGCAAGCGCAAGCTCTGTGAGCCTGAGTAACAACGCATCGGGGTTTTCGCCTGAGTAGTCCTCGTCGTCGCCCACGTCAGCCGAGGGCCACTGGAAGCGCTCGCGCATGAGCCTCACGCGTTCTGCCTCAGGAAACTCGCTTGAGGCGGCCTCGGCCCAGCCGGCATCCATGCGAATCCCCTCGACATGGGCGCGCACCGCCTTCGCGGGCAGGCCTTGGTTGAACTGGTAGCTGTCGCCGGAGAGCACGCGAACTTTCGTGCGCTCCTTCGAGACTATCTCGCAGACGATCTCAACTGGATCGTCGTCGCCGGCAACGCGCTTGGCCCGCTCTAGGAAATAGAGCAGCATATTGAGGCCAGAAATGGCGATAACGTGCTCCAAGGCGTCATAGATCGGCATGTCTTTGGCCAGGATAGATAGCCAGTCTTCGCAGATTTGGTCGAAGCGCGGGTTGGCAGCCTCGGGTAGATAGCCCGATTGCCTAGAGTCGTCGGCACGTTGCGGCAAGCCTTGCATCGCACGGGCGAGCCGATTCATTGGCGCCTCGCGATCGAAGAGGCGCTTAGCCAGCAGGTCGCCGAGCTCTGCGCCGCGCTTGGCCCGCGTGAGCATCATGTAAAGCAGTTCACCGGTGCGCGCGAAAAAGCGCCGGTCGTTGCTCATCTTCCCCTTGGAATCGATCTCCAGGTCCTCGTAGAGGGCATCGGGACCGAAAGGAAAAACGAACTTCGAACTCCAACGTTTGTTGCTACGCGACTCAAAAGACGACGAGCGCAGAAGCTCCACAGCTTTCGCGAAGTCATCGAAGCTAGCGAACGAGTGGCGCAGGTAAGCCATATCGTCAACGCCGTCGCCATTGCCAGTCGAGCCCAGGGCGAAGCGCTCGAACCACTGTCGCCATTTCTCTTCGTTGGACTGCGCACTCTCGGAGATGGACTCAACGTAAGGGTTGTTGAATAACAGACCGCGAAGACGAATTTGGCGCTGCGGCCGGAATTTAAAGGCTCCGCCAAGGCCTTCGTGAGGGCGCAGCGGCTTATCAAGGTTTGCACCCAATGCGCCGAGGAACTCAAGCACGGTCAAATGCGGGAGCTGTTCGTCGTAGAGGCGGTGCCCCCAGATGTTCTCATCGACACAGAAGTCGACGCTTTTGATCTCGGGGCGTTTGAGGACGGCGCTCATGAAGGAGCCCTCACGGTCACTGGGCGGGTGAAGCCGCGGCCTCCTGGTTCGATGTCGATGAAATTCAGCGTCAGGGCCGAGGCTTCTCCGCCAACCTCGTCGTCGTCGCCGGCAAAGCCGGCCTTGCGCACGTTCTCGGCCTTGCGCAAGAGCTTCGCCTTGAATGCAAGCAGGTCTTCGAGGCACTCATTGGAAAAGCTCGCTGGTAAAGCACCGTCAGCTACGCGCGAGAGGAACTCATGCCGGATCGGCGTGAGATCGAAGGTGACCGAGTTGCCGGAGCCTGGCGAGAGCGACACGTCGAGCTGCGGGCGGCCGGTCTCGTCGTCGAGCTTGATGGCCATGCCCATACCGCCTTGCCTGCGCGAGGGCGTCTCGTGGTCGCAGAGCACACTCACGCGGCTTTGTGTGAAACCTCCAGAGCTGGCGATGAAGATGCGGTCAACGTTTTCCAAGAGCAAGCCGGTCATGACCCGATTGAGTCCGCGGGCGATACGTCCACGCGTGGCGTCGCTCACGGCCCTCTTGTCCCTAAGGGATTCAATAATGTCCAGGTAGTCGCCTGCAAAGCGGAAAGCCGTCATCGACCAACGAGGGTAGCCCGGCTCGGCTTCGGGCAACGAAAAGTAGAGCCTGCGGCGCTGGTCCTCCAGCATCTCCATGAACTCAGTGGAGCCACCCTCCAAGCGGGCGCCTTCATAACCTTCCAGATAGGCGTCTTGGGCAGCTTGAAAGTCCGCCGTTGCGCCATACACCGGATCGATAGATACCAAGCGCGCAAAGTCAGCTTGCAGTCTCACATCGTCCTTGCCATAAACCAGCAGACCGTCGGCGGCATTGGTTGTCTCCTCGCCGACGCCAAAGCTCGCCATCGCCTTGAAGACGGGGCGATCGGAGGCCCGGCGTTTGGGCAGGTTAGCCCCGAAAACGTTGGCGTAGATGCTGGCCTTTCCGATCTGCCCTACCTCTTGGATCTTGGCGACCTCGGCGCAGGTCATCAGGTTTTCCTTGGCCAGCTTGGCATCGGCATAGCCGAGAACCATGTTGGAACAGAGGGCAAGCAGGTCGCGCACAGGAAGATGCAGCCCGTTAAGGCGCGCGATCTCAACCAAGTCGCCGAGCCGGCGCGCGAGCTGCCCGCCATCACCTTCACCGAGCAGGCGGCGACGGTTCTCGTCTATTGGGCAGATTTTGCCATCGGCCTTCATCGTGCAGCGCGAGCAGTTGCTCCATTCGGGATGCCCGGCCACGGACCTGGCGACTTCGTCGAGCGTCTTACGACTGGTGGAACGGCTGAGGTCAAAGACAGCCAAGCGATCGGGAGCGGGGCCGGCTTGCAGAAATCGCTCCTGCAGGGGTTTGCGGAGAGGATGGACACGCTCCTGCCTTTTACCCAGGTCGCGCAGCCGGTCAAGGAGCTGGCCGTGGTTAGCGGCCAAGATCACGAGTTCGGAGTCGTCACCTCCTAAGACCGACTTTTCAAGGCGCTGCAGCGGCAGGTCACTCTCCTCGCCGTTGAATTCGGAAAGATCTTTGATGAAAACCGCCAAACGCCCGTCGGGTAGCTGATGCTCCTTTACGTTTTCCTTGCTCGCCCAGACTTTAGGGTCACCGCCAATGCGCGCCCAAAGCGCTCGGCAGTGGTAGGTCTTTCCATCACCCGCAGTTCCCGCGATCAGAAGTGAGCCCGGCGCCTTGGATTCAATATGCTTGACCATGTCGTCAAGCAGCGGCGTCGTCAAGCTGATCGGCTGAATCTTGGCTCGGTCCAATGCGCCTGACACGTATTCGTCAAACATCGTCAGGTTGTTCGGCGTCGGACCATAGCTGCGAAGGAAGCGAACCCATGCATTGGTCGGAGCAGCTTCAATACCGCCCTCGTTCGGCAGACTATTTTTGTTCATCGCGGACTCCCCATCTAATTTTTCCTTCTACGTAGCTCGCTCTTGCCCTGGATTTCGACGAGCCCAGTCGACCTTGTCTTCATACGCGACCGTCGCGCCCAGCTGTAGCACGGAACGCGGGTGCACTATTGTGCGAGCCGAACGCGCGCGTCCTGATACACCTGACGTGGATACCTGCCCGCCACCACATTTGCGACGTGCCATTGCGTAGCTAATCGCTACCCACACGAAGCCGCTCCCCCAAATCGACAGTAGCAAACTGCAGCCCACTATGACTACAGTTGAACGCGCTCCCCCCTCGCGCAAAACCGTGGATTGATGTTTGTAACATCATTGCACAATCATCCGGCTCTCCGATTCCGGGTTTACTTTTGAGTTGAGCTGTACAGCCGTGACTTTTTTCGCTCCGGCTGCCGATTTGGACAGGTAGATCCCGCCGTCGACGACTTGCTCCCCTCTCCGAAGGAACAATTCTCTGCGTGGGCCATCAGGACATTGCACGATCGGTGGAGCAAGGGTGGGATTCGAAAACTCCAATCCGATCGAGAGGCGCAGAAGGGCTCTTCTGTTGTCTTTCTTTCCGGCGTCCAGAGAGCCGTTGGCGGCCAGTTTTTTTGAAGGTATGGTTGGCGTCATCCGGCGCAAAAAAAGCAAGCGCCTTGTGTCCGTCACCGACGAAGGCGTCTTCTATTAGGAGCCTGCAAAGGCCCACCGCCAGCTGCCTCCGGTGATGCCTAGCGCTTCAACAAAAGCCCCTACAGAAGCGCTCGCTCCGATCTCCGGCCAGAGATCGATGAAATCAGCACCGGTAGCGATTTGCCGGCACCTTTCGAGACAGACTAGGGATGACATTCTTCCGGGCGGACTCAAACGCCTCCCAGTCAGCAACCTCTAGGAGTGACGGAATCGTGATCTGCTCTCCGATGTCCAGCCCAGCAAGTGCAGCATCCACGGATGTTGTCGGCGGCAATTGGAACGGCGATATACCGGGCATCAATGCACGTCCAGCAGTCGCGAAATAGGTGGCATACGCAAGATCCATCCCCAATTCTGAGGATGATCCATATCAACTTGGCTGTTTTCCCCCTTCGGCACCCCTTTACGGGGGGCGTGCATAAGCTAACAATGGGATGAGGTGTGAGGAAGGGTACAGGATGTCAAGGGCCTTTTCAGAACTTGAGATAGTGGTCCAGCGCGATGCCACGGACGCGCTTCAGGTGACCGCGCAGCATCGGATCGATACGGCGAGCAGCATCACACCCATCACGCGCATCGACCTGGACCCGCAGGACCCCGTCCTGTACAGCGGCGACCCGGCCGCAGCAGGTGCGCTTCTTTCGAAGGCCATCTTCTCATCGCCTCACCTGCGCGAAGCGTTCACCATGGCGAGGGCCTACTGCGCCACGCAGAACCTGTTTTTGCGCGTACGGATGCGCGTGGACCCGTCTGCCTCGGCACTGCACGCAATTCCCTGGGAAACCATCACGCATCCGGTGGACGGTACGCCGCTTCTGCAGGACGCAGACTGCGTTTTCTCTCGCTACCTGTTCAGCCGCGAGTTTCGCCTTCCCAACCTGCGAGCTCGCCAGCAGGTGCAGGCGGTCATTGCCATTGCCAATCCCACAGGCTTGGACGCGGCTTTCGACCGGGTACAGGTCGCGATGGAACGAGACGTCGCGGCCACTTCACTCTTCGGGGTGAATGCCGCGATGCTGGCCACGCCCGGCGCCGCGACGCTGGCCAACATCCTTGACAAGCTGCGGGAAGGTGCGGACATCCTGTACCTGGTGTGCCACGGCGCAATTGGCCCCCCGGGTCCGGCACTGTGGCTGGAAGACCCGGACGGCGGCGCTGCCCTGGTGCCCGCGCAGGAACTGGCCGCGGGCATTGGCGCTCTCGACCGATCACCCAGCTTGGTCGTGCTGTGTTCCTGCCAAAGCGCGGGCACCGGTCGCAACCGCAATACGCTCTCGGCCGTCGGACCGATGCTGGCGCAGGTAGGCGTGCCCGCGGTCGTCGCGATGCAGGGCAAGCTGTCGATGGCGACAGCACAAGGTTTCATGCAGGTGTTCTTCCGGGAGCTCTCGGACCATGGGGAGGTCGATCGCGCGGTTTCGGCCGCTCGCACCTCGGTCATGAACCAGCCGGACTGGTGGCTGCCGGTGCTCTTCACGCGGCTGGACAGTGCGCGCATCTGGTATCCGCCCGGTTTCGGTAAGGTGGTGGACGGCCACGATCCCTGGCGCGGTCTCATCGACAACCTGAAGGCCGAACGCTCTACCCCGATCCTGGGGCCAGGCATGTGCGAGTCATATTTCGGCACGCGCCGCGAGACCGCAGCGCTCTGGAAGGAAACGTACCGCTACCCCATGAACGGAGCCGATACCGAGGATCTGCCGCGGGTCGCGCAGTACATGGCCGCCACACGCTACCGCGCCTTCCCGCGTGACGAGTACATGAAGTACCTCTACCGTCGAATCGTGGACAAGCACAGTGCGCACCTGCCTCCAGAGCTCGCCGCACTGTCCCCCGCGCAGATGACCGAGCGGCTGGTGGAAGTGATTTCCGCCGTCGGCCAGGCCCTGCGCCAGGGGCCGGGCGGCGATGACGATCCTTATGCCGTGATGGCCAGCTACCGCCTGCCGGTCTATGTCACGACGGACCCGAGCGACTTGCTGGTGGATGCGCTGGCCGAGCGCGCCGGCGTGAGGCCGCGCGTGCGTTTGCTGCGATGGAACGACGCGTCTTCCCGGCGCGACCAGGAGTACGTGGACGCCACGCCGAAGGACGCGCCGACGAAGCCCACGCCCGATTTCCCCATCGTGGTGAAGCTGTTTGGCGACCTCGCCGAGCCGAAGTCGCTGGTGATCACGGAGGACCATTTCTTCGACTACCTCACCCAGGCTGCATCGACCCGGGACGCCGTTCCTCCGTCAGTGCGCCGGCGCCTGTGCGACGGCCCGCTACTCTTCGTGGGTTTCCAGCCCGATGCGTGGGACTTCCGCGTTCTGTTCAGGAGTTTGCTGCAGATCGACGGTATGGACTTGAGCGCGGATTACGAGCACTTCTCGGTACAGGTGGACCCCAACAGCATCCTGGACCCCGCGAGCGCCCGACGCTACATCGAGAAGTACCTGCAAGCCAACGGCAACCTGCGTCTGTATTGGGGCGACGTGTCGACCTTCCTGAGCGAGCTCCGGAACAACTCCGGCGACTGAAATGAGCGTGCCCTTCATCGGCCCTGCACCCCTGGGAAGGGACCAGCAGCTCTTCGGTCGCGATGCCGAAGTGGAGGAACTTTCCTGGCGAGCGGTCGCGGACCGCATTGTCGTGCTCTATTCGCCATCGGGCGCGGGTAAGACTTCCTTGCTCACGGCCGGCAACGGCCTGCTCGCGGACCTGGGTCGGCGCTTCCACACGCCCGCCGTCCTGCGCGTGACTGGCTCACCTCATCAAACGCTGGCGCAACGCCTCATGAGCCAGCTGCAGGCCGCCGGAAACGGGGACACGTGTGAAGGCGACACGCTCACGGACTACGTGGGGCGCATCCAACTGCCCGCGGCCGATCCGCCACTGCGGCTCCTGCTGGTGATCGACCAGTTCGAGGAAGTCTTCACCTGCGGTGCAGACGTGTCCGCACAGGTTACTTTCTTCCGCGAGCTGGGTGAACTGCTGCGACGCGAAGGCAGTCCGGTGTGGCTGATCGTTAGCATGCGGGAAGAATATTTTTCGTGGCTCGACCCCTTCCGCCACCTGGTGCCCTCGCGACTGGCGAACACGTTCCGCCTGGACCTGTTGACCACCGAGGAAGCGGTGAAGGCGATCCGCGGGCCGCTGCTCCAGCACAAGGTCGAGATGGCCGAGGCCGGCACGCCCGCGGATGCGGCGATTTTCATCGTCAGCGAACTGAGCAAGGTGCGTGCACGCGGCGCAGACGGCAAGCTGACGCTCGTCGACGGCAGGACGGTGGAACCCGTGCAGTTGCAGGTGGCTTGCGCCAACATCTGGCAGCGCCTGAGTGCGTCCGGCCCTGTGCGATCGCTTTACACGAAGGATCTGGAGGGCTTCAAGGTCAACGCCGCGCTACAGGACTATTGCCACGCACAGCTGGCCAGATGCACACCCGATCCCAAGCGCGCGCGCGTAGTCATGGACTGGATCGATCGTCGCCTTCTTACGCCCAGTGGCCTGCGGTCGCCCACCCTTGTCGATGCGTTCGATGCAGGTGAGCCCACGGCAGAAGAGCTGCGCATGTTGCAAGAAGCACACCTGGTTCGGCGCCTGTCGAGGCAGGACGGCGAGTGGTACGAACTGTCGCACGACAGCATGGCGTTGCCCATGCGCGATTGCATCGAGGCGTGGCGAAGCAAGAACCTGGCGATATGGCAGCAGCTTGCGCGGTCGTGGCAGCTGGATGGTGAGAAAGATGCCTACTTCAAACGCCTGAGTCCGGCTAGCCGGGACAGCATTCCACTGGAAGAATCCGAAGCGTGTTCGGACGTGGAAGCCCGATTCATCGATGGATTCCGGACCTATCGGGGTCTCGCTCGTGAGACACGGCGCAAATACCTGTTGTTGGCGCTGCTGCTCGCGATAGGCCTGCCCGGGGGCGCTTGGATGCACTGGAACCAGCTGCAACTGCAGGCGAAACTTGTCTGGACCCGGGACATCACCGCAACGCAGGCGAATCTGTTGGCCGTACTCGGCAACAAGCCTCAACTCGACCTTGCAAGCCTGGCCGCGGTCGCGGGCACGCACCTAGAGCAGAGCGACCCCGCACTGATCGCGTTCGACTTCCAGGGCATGCTGGGCGAACTGCTGTACCGCAGCCGTCATGTCGAAGCCATAGAGAATCTGGGCGGCGGCAAGTCCATTTACCTGTCGTCGGACGGCTCGTTCAGAGCCGTGGCAGAAGCGGGGACTGGCCGCTACGACGTGCGCATCTTCGAAGGCAGCAGCGACGGCGCCGTACTGCAGCGGGTAAAAGAAGTGCACCCCCTCGGGGTGCGATCCATCCTCATGCTAGGTGACATGCTTGCCACTGGCGGAGACGAAGGCAGTGTCGCGCTGTGGGATGCGCGTACGCTCTCCTTGTTGAAGCACGCAGTGCCAATGACGGGCAGGTCCGATCACCTTCCGCTCATGCGTTCGCCCGTGCGTTCGCTCGCGTGGGCGGACGGCATGCTCTATGCGGGAACGGAAAAGGGGATCGTTTCGGCATGGACGGTGGATCCTCGTAGCTCGGTTGAGCCCGTGCTGTCGTGGACGCACCGCGTCCCATCTCGGGTGACGGGGCTGGGGATCCTGAGGTCACCGTCGCTGCCCACGCGCATTGTGGCGGCCGACTTGTCCGCCAACGAACAGGTCGTGATCATCACACCACCGGCGCAGCCCGGCGGCGTGACGAGCGGGAGACAACTTGCTGCGATGCCTCGGGAGGAGAGCGCCAAGGGCGCCTTCTACAGTGTCGTGGTCAGTCCCGACCAGAAGGAGATTCTTGCCGGTAACCGAGGGGGCAAGATCCACGTGTGGGACGCGGCGACAGGTGCGCATCGGCGCAGCTTCGTCGCGCATACGGATGCCGTTTCCGACATGCGGTTCCTCAAGGACGGACGGCTGCTGTCCGCTGGCTGGGATGGGCGACTGCGCGTCTGGGACTGGAGGTCAGGTGACGTCGGAGCACCCACCTCGCTGACCATGCTAGAAGTGCCGCGTCAGCTATTGAGTATCGCCTTGTCGGCATCTGGCGCACCGGCATATGTTTCGACTGAGAACGGCGATATCTACCGCATAGCGCTTGGGAAAGAGAGGCATCCGCTGGCCCGCGAGATACTACCCGGTGCTTCGAATGGCAGCATGGACTGGGCCGGCAAGGGCTTCGTCGCTTCGCGTGGTGGTGAGTTCATCACCGCACGACTGACGGACGGGCAAGGAGAAACAGCCTACACGTACCAGGCCCGGGGGCCGATCGAGACCCTGGTGCGCGCGCGCGAAAGGGGTGTGGTGTTTGCAGCCGACAAGAAAGGCGTATTCGCGTCAGACGGTCAGGCGACCACGCTCGCTGCGCTGGAAGGGCTCGACCTCGGGTCTGGTGAAATCGAGTCCATCGCCGTGTCTGACGACGCATCAGTGCTACTGGCGCTCACACAGATCACCCAGCCGCTATCGCGCTCCCAACTACTGATCTGGTCCATCGACGGATCCGCAAAGCGTGCAAGCCCCTGTCCGCAAGTTTCCTTCCCCGGGACCTTCCCGTTCCGCTCGACACGACTAGCCGCGTTCCGGCCCGGGACGCGGGAGTTCGCCACTGTTGCTTCGGATGGCGTGCGGTTCTGGCGCGTGGGCACCCAAGGCGGCTGCGCCGTTGAGTCGATCGAGGCTCTTGTGCCCAAAGGCCTGCCATCCAACGAAATTGGTGCCATCGCCTTCAACCCGCAGGGTGACACGCTGTGGGTGGCCAACTTCTCTGGCCATATCTTCAGTTTCCCGCTGGTAGGCGAACAGAAAATCAAAGTATGGAAGAAAGATCCGGCGAGCGTGCCCAAGCGGCTTGCTGTCAGCCGCGCAGGAGATATTGCCGTCAGCGACGACACAGGACGGCTCTACGTCATCCGCCCCCACAAGCGAACGCCACTGCAAATTGCACAAGGGTTTCACAACTCGGCCGTTGACTCGCTGGAAATTTCGCCGGATGGGGATTGGCTTCTTTCTGCGGGTGACGGCGGTCTGGCGCTGTGGAGCCTCAAAGCGGACACCTGGATCGAGAAGGCCTGCGAGATCGCCAAGCGCAAGACATTCAGTGATGAAGAGACGCGCGACCATTTCAGCAACCAGGCCACTGCTCCGCGCAGTTGCGGCCGCCCCTGATCCGACGTCCAAGGAGAAAAATCCATGCCCAAGAGAGACCTCCCCGCCATACCTGCCTCTTACTACCTCCTGAGCGTCGATGCGGACGCGCGCGAGGTGCCCGACCCGCAACTCCCGGGCGGCGAAACGAGCGATGCCGTGATTGAGGCCGTCAAGGCATCGGCCACCACCGACGTGTTCATCTGGAGCCACGGCTGGAAGGGCGACGTCCCCGGCGCGTACGAGCAGTACGACAAGTGGGTCGGCGCATTCTGGAGCCTGCCCACTGACCGCGAAGCGATGCGCAAGGCGCGGCCGGACTTCAAGGATCTTCACGTGGGCTTCCATTGGCCAAGCCTTTCATGGGGCGACGAAAAGCCCGTCTCGGGCGACAGCTTCGCCGCGGGCGGGGTGGGCGTGCAGGCGATGATGGCGGAGTACGCGCAGGCTCTCGGCGATACCCCAGCCGTGCGCGCGGCGCTGACCCAGCTGTTCGATGAACTGCGCACAAACGCGGCAGCATTCGTACTCACGCCGAAGATGCGGGAGGCCTACATGGCGCTCAACGAGGCGCTCGCGCTTGGCGCGGGCGGCGCGCCTGGCGCGGGTGCCAGCGATCGCGAGCCCTTTGACCCAGACAACGCACTTCAGGACGCGCCCGATGGCGTTTCCTTCGGCTTAGGCGGGCTGAGCTTGTTGCTCTCTCCCCTGCGGCAGCTCACGTTCTGGACCATGAAAAAGCGCGCCAACCAGGTCGGCGAACACTATCTGCACGGGTTTATCGCGCGGCTCATGGCGACATGTCCTGGTGTGCGCGTGCACCTCATGGGCCACAGCTTCGGCTGCATCGTCATGAGCTCGGCGCTGGGCGGCCCGGGCGCCGCGGCGTCGCTGCCACGACCTGTCACCTCATGCGTCCTGGTGCAAGGCGCGATGTCGCTGTGGGCATACGCACCAAAAATTCCGTTCAAAGAGAAGGTCGCGGGGTACTTCACGAAGGTGCTGGTCGATGGAAAGGTATCGGGACCCATCGCGACCACAGTGTCGAAACATGACCACGCTGTTGGCAAGCTGTATCCATGGGCCGCGGGCGTTGCAGGCCAGGTCGCGTACATGGAGAACCTTCCACAGTTCGGTGCCATTGGTGCGTTCGGCATCCGCGGCACCACGGCGGCGCATGAGCGCATGCGCCCAGCGAACGAAAGCTACGGCTTCAAAGCCGGTCACATCTACAACGTTGAAAGCAGCGAATACATTGCCAAGGTCGACGGCGCGTCGGGTGCGCACAACGACATCGCGGGACCGGAGGTCGCACACCTCATCTGGCAAGCTGCACTTGCGGGGTAGTCATGACAGACGACACCACCCACGAGAACTTGTCGTTCGGCATTGATGCGAAGACGTGTCGTCCGATCCAGCCGCCGCAAACGGCCGACATGCTCGGCCTATTGCAGGCCGGCGAACAAGGGTTGGCCGCTGCCGTGGGCGCGCCGGTTCCTGCCTTGGAGGTTTTCGGCGTCACGTTCGGCAACAACGCGTCGAACCTGGACGAAGTCGGCTGGGGCCTCGTATTCGCGGTCGGAGTGGACCCAGCGCCCCGGCTTGACGCGCTTCACGCCCTCGTGGCTTTGCGAAAGGCGGAAGCAGGCACAAGGTTTCGCGTCTTCTCCGGCGCGGACGGCTGGCGGCCTGGCGAAAGCGCGAGCCATTGGCTTGTGCGGCACGGCTCATCGCTGAACATCATCGACCCCGACGACGGCGTGCCTTACTACCTCGTCATCATCGGGCCGCCGAACGAGGTTTCTTTCGAGTTCCAGTACTCGCTGGACCTCTCGGCGGCTGTGGGCCGGATCGACTTCCCGACGCTGGAAGAATACAAGGCGTATGCAGCCAGTGTCGTCGGATTCGAGACGGATGCGGCGAAGAAGACCGCGCGAAGGCTAGACATCTTCGCGCCCTGCCACGACTTTGACCGCGCCACGCAGCTGTTCACATCGCAGGTTGCGGGCCCATTCTGCGAGGGGGTTGACAAGCGCCCGCCGCTGGGACAGAAGTTCGGCTTCGGGATCCATCCCGTGCTGGGAGACGACGCGACCAAGGACGGGCTCATCCGCACCTTGCGGCAAGGCGATCCTTCTTCCATCCTGCTCACCGGATCGCACGGCATGGCATTCGAAGCGGACGATGCGCGCCTGCCTTCTTGTCAGGGCGCGCTAGTGTGCCAGGACTGGAACGGCTACGGCGCGATCGACGAGCGACACTGGTTTTCGGCGACGGACGTCCCGGGAGATGCGAACGTGCACGGCCTCATTCATTTCTACTTCGCTTGCTATGGAGCCGGATCGCCCGAGTTCGACAACTTCAGCATGCCGCCCGGCTCCAAGCGCAGCGCCCCCGCGCCGATGACGGCAAGACTTCCGCAGCGGCTAATGACATTGCCGCAAGGCGGCGTACTGGCGACCCTGGGCCACATAGACAAGGCCTGGGCGTCGAGCTTCCAGAACGACAAGGGTGTGGCCCAGACTCAGCAGTTCCGCGAAGTGCTCGAGAAACTGCTCGCGGGCCTTCGTGTGGGCGATGCGGTGGACCGGTTCAACCTGCAGTGGGGTGTGTCGGGCACGAAGCTGACGGAAATCTTGACGAGAAAGGTCTACGGTGGCGCCGTGCTTGACAGCGAAATGCTCGCTGCACGCATCGCGCGGGACGACTGCCGCAACTACGTGGTGCTGGGAGATCCGGCTGTACGCTTGCGACCGATGTCCGCTTTAGCCTCAGCGAAGTGACCCCCCGATCGACTCGAGCGTCAAGCGATCCTGCAAGAAATGATGAATGTGATTTGATGGACACCGGGAGGCAATCGCTCATTTATTCGGCCGACGTTGTGAAGGCAGCCTCTGCCAGCGATCGGTCCAAAGACGTCCACAAGCGTCCAGGACAACCCCCTAAAAGCCCCGTAAACACTAGCGTTACGGGGCTTTTTTGTTTGCGGACGTCCAAAAGCGTGCGTTGACAGCCACAAGTTTCTGTTGGTATGGTTTTGGGTATTGATGAGGGTCGGCAGGGATTCATGTAAAACTCAGCAGAAACAGACCTAAGTCCCTGTCACGGTGGGATTTTTTGTCATTTTCCTCCCGCCCACTTCGACATCCTTCACAGTAGCCAAATCGGGCTCGACCGGCATCGCAGTCAGCCGCTCCAGCATGCTGGCCACGACCTGCTCTTGCGCGGTGACGCTGGACCTGGCCGTCGCCAGCGCCAGTTCCAGCTGCTGCTTCGCGGTGAGCAACTCGTCGACCTTGGCCTGCAACTGCTCATTCGAAGTGCTGAGCTGCTGGACCGCTGCATCCTGCTCCACCAGGCGCCGACCCAACTCCTCTATACGCCTTTGCGCAAACCCCAGTTCATCCTTTAGCGGCCGCAGGCCCCGCGCCTCTTCCCTGACCTGATGCAAATCACCCTGGGCACGCGACAGATCGCCCAGCAGGCGCGCGTTATCCTGAAGGGCGTGCACGCCTTCCTGCTGCTTGGTAGTCAAGGTCTCGTTCACGGTGCGCACCTCGGCCTGCAGGTACTGCACCTGCTGCTCCTGCTTGCGCTGGTCCTGGTCGCGCTGCTCCTTGCTGGATTGCCGGAAATGCTCCAGCGCCTGGCGCGCATGTTGGTGCTTTTCTTCCAGGGATTGGCGATGGCGTTCTTCGGCCGCGAGCCGCTCCTGCAGGTCGACCACCTGCTGCGTGAGCTGCGTGCATTCCAGGGTCTTGTGGCTCAGCGCTTCGCTGGTTTTGCCGTGAGCGGTCTTTTCCTCGGCCAAGGAGCGCTGGGTGTGCTCCAGTTGCTGGCGGGTGGACTGCGCTTCGGTTTTCAGGGCCGCGGCGACTTGCTCGTGCTGCGCGAGCTGCTCGGCGTGCCGGGCCTGCGCCGCAGTGACCCGCTCCTCCGCTTCCTCGTTGACGCGCTCGGCCAGGCGGCCCACCAGATCCTGGATCGCCTCGCTGATGGCTACTCGGGTGCCGGTGGCCCCACCTTCCTCTTCCTCGATCTCCTTCAGGTAGCGATGGATTGTGCTCTTGGAGCCGGTACCCAGCTCTTCGCGCACCGCATCGATGGACGGGTTGCGCCCCGTGGCCCGCAATTTATCGCGTGCGCGCAGCACTTCAGATTTGTAGATCCCGGCTCTGGCCATGGCTTAACCTCTTTTTTCGTACTACGGTATGTACCATGATATTACATACTATTTTAGGACCTCATGAATTGAGGGGTTATCTACATCTCACATTGGGTAATGGGAGATTATCCAATGTGACGCCAGTTTTGCGCTGATCCGGCCTGCGCCCTGGTATGCGTGGGCGTAGATCGGCCCTTGTAGACGTTAGCGAAAAAATCAGCCCTGCGGCCCCCAGCCTGGCGACGTGGGTTGACGGAAATATGTCTAAATAGGCATAATCGAGGCGATGTCGAAGCAAACCCGCAAGCCCGTGAAATGGGTCAGTTCCGCCAAGCGCGACCTCGATGCGATGCCGGAGGATGTCAAAGACGTTTTTGGCCATGCCATCGACCTGGCGCAGGCCGGCGGCAAGCACCAGGATGCAAAGGTGATGACGGGTTTCGGTTCGGCCGGCGTGCTGGAGGTGGTCGAGGACCACCAGGGCGACACCTACCGGGCCGTCTACACCGTCAAGTTCGCTGGCTGGGTATATGTCCTGCACTGCTTCCAGAAGAAGTCCAAAAGCGGCATCGCCACGCCCAAGCCGGACTTGGATTTGATCAACACCCGTCTGAAGGCCGCGAAGCAGGATTTCGAGGTTTGGCAGGCACAGCAAGGAGCACGCAAATGAATGAACACACAAGCATCACCATCGAAGCAGGCAGTACCAACGTCTATGCCGACCTGGGTTACACCGACGCGGCCGAGATGCAGCGCAAGTCCCAGCTCGCCGGCGAGATTGCCCGTGCGATCAAGGCGCGCCGCCTGACGCAAGAGGATGCGGCGACGTTGCTGGGCATTGATCAGTCCAAGATCTCGCGCATCACGCGCGGCCAGTTCCGCGGCGTCAGCGAAGCCAAGCTGCTGGAGCTGGTGGCCAGGTTGGGCCACGACGTGAAGATCGTGGTCGGTCCGGTGCGGCGCCGCGCCGGCAAGATCGAACTGCAATTCGCTTGAAGCGGTGCTGTGACTCCAGTTTAGAACTGACCGGATAAGGGGGGAGACGTCACCCTGCATTGACGAGCGACCATGTCTAGCGCCCTAGGTTGCTCGATTCCCACCGATTCAACTGCTGCTGATCGCGAGCGGCCTCGGCCTCTATGGAGTCCTGGGGCAGTAGCTTGAGGCATTCCTTCAGGGGGAGAGGGTCTGGGCTCTCTTTAGCTGTCGCATCGGCATGAACTGGCTGACCCTGTCCACCCCACGCAAACCGGTTGAGGAACGTTGGCGGGTCAGGGAGGCAGTCGTCCCTGTAGATTGGCGGAATATCCGACACGAAGGGTGAGAACGAGATTGTCTTCTCAAAGATCAACGGCTTGCCAGTAGGAGTCGGTGGCAAAGGCGGCATGCTCCCGATGGCCTCGCGAGCTAGCTGTTCGGCAGATGCGGATGTGGTCCACAACGTCTCCAGCTTGGCCATGGATCCATTGGGAGCAATTTCAACCCGGAATCGGACCACGCCCTGGTCTGAACCTTCGAAGGCTGTGCCCATCATGCTGCGGACCTGTTGGCCCCAGGTGTAGCGGTAGCCCTTGCTGTTCTTGAGCGTGTACTTGGCAGCGAAGGCCCACTCTTCTGCGGTTGGTGCAGGGGGTGCCGTCATGGAGATGGGCTGGCGCTCTGAGGCAGGTGTTGCAGCAGTGCTGCTCTGGGTGACTTGGATATCGGTAGCGACGGACGATGATGGCGCTGGCGTCGCTGCCGGCTGAACCGTCTCAGGGGCGATCTTTTCAGGAGGGGCCTGTGAGAGCTTCACGAGGATGATTTTGGCCTCTGGCTGCGGTGCGTCCGGACGGTCGATGAACCTGAATGGATGGTCGCTGACCAGAACCAACGCCAGGGCATGCAGTGCCACTGACAGGAAAATTGCCAGGAGGATTTTGTCGCTATCGTGTTGCATGAAGGCTGTTCCTGCCTATTTATTGGCCCTGGATGCTCTGCTCGAGCGCCTCGAAGCTGCTCTTGACGGCAGACGTCATCAGCAAACTCGACTTGTCCTGCTTCGTTACCCCTTCAACCACGAACCAGTCGTCCAGTTCGGTGTGCGAAATCATCCCGTTGGACCTGCGGCCACTCTGCGCGATGTTCTCGCCGCCGAACCGGATCATGGGCGCCTTTGTGTCGGCAGGCATAAAGGACACTGGGTAGATTGGGATGGGCACTTTGTAGGTGTTGGCCAGTTCGGCGGCCACCTAGATGTTGTTGTTGCAGCAGACCCGGCTGGTCGTTGCTCACCAGCGTGAGCACCTTCCTGCCGTCGATGTCGAGGGGACCGGATGCGTTCTGCAGCGTCGACACTGCTAGCATTTAATTCATAAATGCGAATATACGGATTTTCGGTGCCTGTCGCCAGTTGATCCATAGCGCCTGGTCATTTATGCATGCCCATCCTATTCGCGCAAACAGCAGGCAGGTACTCAATCAGCCACTTCATCTGCGTGGCGTCGTACCAGTTTGCACTGTCCAGGACCGGCGTACCTGACGTAGGCGGTTCGCTTGGAGCGTGGGCGAACACCGTGTGGGAATCGGGCTCAGGTTCGTCTACCACCGTGGCCTCGACCTTCCTCGCGAGCACGGTTAGCACCGTCGTTCCACCGGCCAGGGCGCGAGACTCAATGTGCAGGCTGCATCCTCTCACTCCCGACGGTTGAACATGTCGATCCGGACTATTTCAAACAGCTACTGCATGTCCATGAAGAGTTTGTGCACATCACGATTGAGGTCAATCGAAACAAGGGTCCGGTCATCCCATCCCTGGTGATGCAGGCGTAGCCGCAACGATGGTGTCCACCAACCATTTATCGCGCGCCCGTTACACGGAGGAGAGAACCCGTGCGCGCATCGAATATGCCTACATCGATCACGATGCCTGGGCGACGTTCGTCATACACAGTTACTTCGATCTCTTGCCGGCGAGGCCCTGGTGAGAATACCCAACCACCTGGCTCAACCCGACCCGGTGACAGGCCGCACTTGAATGGCGGGGGCTGCTGTCCGGCGGGACGATTCGGGTACCAGACACGACACTCGCCCGGAGGCGGCAGATGCCCATTGGGAATTCGAGTTTGGCCCTGACGATGGAAGTGCGAGTTGCCATCTCGATGGTCGCGATAAGAACGTTCGGAGCGTTCGCCGCGCTCAGAACGCTCGAAGCGCTCCTCGTATCGCTGCTTGCCCTTACCGGACTCATCCTTGCCTTCATCGGCACGAGCACCCGCGCCGAGCAGCAGCAGGCACGTAAGGGTCGTCAATGCAATTCGTGTGTTCATTCGGGTCTCCTAGACCTGCTTGTTATATCGCGCACCGATGAACACGGTTGTTGTCGTTTTGTAAAAGCGGGATGGCCGGACGCAGACCCATCAAACGGCATTGACTCAAAAGGCACTTCTGCCGAGGGGCCAATGAGCGAGCGCGAAACCACAGAAATGGCCTCTCCTGGTCGGGCATGTGCAGGGCGTCGTTCAGGCAGTTCGGCCGTTCAAATAGCACGGCTCGTTCGTCTTCCGATTTCTTTTGCGAGACGTGTTGCGGCTCGAAGGCCCGTATCTAAACCCGCGCAAGCGGTCTGGTTGCCCCATACCCCTAAGCCGGGGGAGCCAGCCCTCTATGCAATTGTTGTTGCAAATAATGTGATGTATATTTCAATGCATGTTCTCGATGCTGCTCGTCACCCTGCCCACCCAGCCCAGCGCGGTGCGGGTGCGCGTCTGGCGCGCGCTCAAGGCCATGGGCTGTGCGGCGCTGCGCGACGGGGCCTACCTGTTGCCCGAGGCCCAGCAGGCGCTGTTCGAGCCACTCGCAGACGAGGTGCGCGAGCACGGGGGCTCGGCCATGGTGTTGCGGCTGGATGCGACCGACGAAACCCAGCGCATCGAGATGCTGGGGCTGTTCGATCGCGGTGAGGCCTATGCGGCGTGGCGCGCCACGGCCGATGCGCTGCATGCCGAGCTGGGCGCGCTCGGCGAAGCGGTGGCGCGCCGGCGCTGGCGCGGCCTGGCGCAGGCGCTGGAGGAGGTGCAGCGCATCGACTACTTTCCCGGCGAGGCCTCGCTGCAGGCCCAGGCCACGCTGGCCGACCTGCGCGACGCGCTGGATGCGCACTACTCGGCGGGCGAACCCCGGGCCTTGCCCGAGCACGGCATCGCGCCGCTCGACGCGCGCCAGTTCCAGGGCAAGCGCTGGGCCACCCGCGCACGCCCCTGGGTGGACCGTCTGGCCAGCGCCTGGCTGATCGCGCGCTTCATCGATGCGCGGGCCGAGTTCGTCTGGCTCGCCGATGTGGCGCGCCTGCCGCGCGGCGCCATCGGTTTCGACTTCGATGGCGCACGCTTCAGCCACGTCGGTGCGCGCGTCACTTTTGAAGTGCTGCTGGCCAGCTTCGGGCTGGACCAGGATCCCCGGCTGGTGCGCATCGGCGCCATGGTGCACTGCCTCGACGCGGGCGGCATCCCGGTGCCCGAGGCGGTCGGCCTGGAAGCCGTGCTGGCCGGGCTGCGCGAGATGCACAACGACGACGACCGCTTGCAGGCCGCCGCGGCCGGGGTGTTCGACGCGCTACTGGCCACCCCCACCGAAGGAAGAAAAACATGAGCACCCCAGCGCCCAACGAACGGCCCGCACCCGTGGGCTTCATGGAGGCCTTCCGCTTCTGGCTCAAGCTCGGCTTCATCAGCTTCGGTGGTCCGGCCGGGCAGATCGCGATCATGCACACCGAACTGGTCGAGCGCCGCCGCTGGATCAACGAGAAGCGTTTCCTGCACGCGTTGAACTACTGCATGCTGCTGCCGGGCCCCGAAGCGCAGCAGCTCGCCACCTACATCGGCTGGTTGATGCACCGCACCTGGGGCGGCATCGTCGCCGGTGCGCTGTTCGTGCTGCCCTCACTGTTCATCCTGATCGGACTGTCGTGGGTCTACATCCGTTTTGGCGACGTGCCGGTGGTGGCCGGCATCTTCTATGGCATCAAGCCGGCGGTGACCGCGCTGGTGCTGCACGCGGCGCACCGCATCGGCACGCGCGCGCTGCGCAACCCGTGGATGTGGGGCATCGCGGCCGCGGCCTTCGTGGCCATCTTCGCGTTCAACACGCCGTTCCCGGCCATCGTGCTCGCCGCCGGCCTCATCGGCCACTTCGGCGCGCGGCGCTGGCCGCAGGTGTTCGCGCTCGGAGGTGGGCACGGTGCGCAGGTGGCGGGCTATGGCCCCGCGCTGATCGACGACGACACGCCCACACCCGCGCACGCACGCTTTTCGAAGCGGCATCTGGTGAAGGTGCTCGCCGCCGGCCTGGGCCTGTGGCTGCTGGCCATGGCCGCCTTGCTGGCCACGCAAGGCCTGCAGGGCACGCTCACGCAGATGGGCTGGTTCTTCACCAAGGCCGCGCTGCTCACCTTCGGCGGCGCCTATGCGGTGCTGCCCTACGTCTACCAGGGTGCGGTGGACACGCACCAGTGGCTGAGCGGCGCGCAGATGATCGACGGCCTGGCACTGGGTGAGACCACGCCGGGGCCGCTGATCATGGTGGTGGCCTTCGTGGGCTTCGTGGGCGGCTGGGTCAAGGAAGTACTGGGTTCGGACGCGCTGTTTCTCGGTGCCGCACTGGCCGCGAGCGTGGTGACCTTCTTCACCTTCCTGCCCTCGTTCATTTTCATCCTGGCCGGCGCCCCGGCGGTGGAGGCCACGCACGGCAAGCTGGGCTTCACCGCGCCGCTGTCGGCGATCACGGCCGCGGTGGTCGGCGTGATCCTCAACCTCGCGCTGTTCTTCGCGTACCACGTGCTGTGGCCGCAGGGTTTCGACGGCGCGTTCGACGCCGGCTCGGCCGTGATCGCTGTGGTCGCGGCGCTGGCGCTGTTCCGTTTCAAGCTGGGTGTGTTGCCCCTGCTCGGTGCCTGCGCGGCCGCCGGGCTGGTGGTGTCTCTGTGGCTGCGCTGATCGAGAACTTCATGAACCATGTGAATGCATTGCCTTTGCCGTTTGCCGCTGGCGCGGTCGCGGGCTTTTCGGAGCGGCTGCTCAGCAGCCACCACCAGAACAACTACGGCGGCGCGGTCAAGCGTCTCAACGCCATCCGCGCCCAGTTGGCGGGCATGGCGTTTGGCACCGCGCCGGGCTACGCCCTCAACGGCCTCAAGCGCGAGGAGCTGATCGCCACCAACTCCATGCTGTTGCACGAACTCTATTTCAGCGGCCTGGGCGGTGACGGTCAGACCATGGAGCCGGCGATGAAGCTCGCCCTTGATGCCAATTTCGGCGGCTTCGAACGCTGGCGCGAGGAGTTCTCGGCCTGTGCCAAGGCGCTGGGCGGTGGCTCGGGCTGGATGCTGCTGGTGTTCCAGCCGCGTGAAGGCACGCTGGTCAACCAGTGGGCCGCGGACCACACCCACAGCCTGGCCGGTGGTGTGCCGCTGCTGGCACTGGACATGTACGAACACGCCTACCATCTGGACTTCGGCGCTGCGGCGGGTGCCTACGTCGATGCCTTCATGGCCAGCATCGACTGGGCCGGCGTGTACGCGCGTTACCAGTCGGCGGTGCACGCGGCGAGCGAACCCTTCGGCTGTGGCCACTCGGACGTGTCGGGCGCTCTGGTGCTCGACGTGCGCCGGGCCGGCGTGTTCGAGCAGGCCACGCAGATGATGGCGGGCGCGCGCTGGCGCGACCCCGCCGCCGTGGCGCAGTGGGCCGCCGACCTGCCGCACGACCGGCCCGTGGTGGTCTATTGCGTCTACGGCCATGAAGTGGGCCGCTCCACGGCGCTGCGCTTGCGCGCGGCCGGCGTGGATGCGCGCTACCTGCATGGTGGCCTCGACGGCTGGCAGGCCGCCGGGCAGGCCCTGGTGGCGAAGGAGAACGCACCATGAAATGGGTCACCCGCGAACGCCCCAAGATCGACCGCATTGCCTGCCCGTGGCTGATCCAGCGCTTCATCGACCCGGCGGCTGAATTCCTCTACGTGCCGGCGGGTGAGGTGCAACGCGTGGCCGCTGCGACGGGTGCCACGCCCTACGACATCCCGGGCGTGGAGATGAGCCACGTGGGTGAGCAATGCAGTTTCGACGCCTTTCTGGCGAAGTACCGGCTCGACGATCCGGCGCTGGCCCGGCTCGCCGGTATCGTGCGCGGTGCCGACACCTCGCGGCTCGATCTCACACCGCAATCGGCCGGCCTCTACGCGATCTCGCTGGGTCTGTCGCGGGTGTTTGCCAATGACCACGAGATGTTGCGCCACGGAATGGTGCTCTACGACGCGCTCTACGCCTGGTGCCGCGATGCCCAGGAAGAAACCCACGCATGGCCACCGGTCATGCAATGAGACTGAAACATGATGATGAAAAAGACAATTCTTGGGATCATCGCGCTGTGCAGCATGACGATCAGTCATGCGCTGGAAGTGAAGTTCGAAGCCGTCGCGCAAGGGGTCTACGCCCACATCGGGGACATCGGAGGACGTACCGCCGAGAACGAAGGCCTCAATGCCAATATCGGACTGGTGGTCACCCCTGCAGGCGCGGTTCTGATCGACAGTGGGGCCTCATACGCCAGTGCGAAAGCCATCCATGAGGCCGTGAAGAGGATCACCCCGCAGCCGGTGCGCTGGGTCATCAACACCGGGGGTCAAGACCACCGATGGCTGGGCAATGGCTATTTCAAGGAGCAAGGCGCTGAAGTGATTTCCCATGCCGCTGCGGCGGCGGACATGCGGGTGCGATCAGGAGACCAACTGGCCGCGTTGCGGCCGATTCTGGGTGACAAGCTTCAGGGGACCGTTCCGGTCTATCCCGTTCGTGTCGTTGACACCAATGATTTACGGATGGACTTTGGTGGCCGAACGGTGGAGTTGCTGAATCGCGGGGGCGGGCACACCCCGGGGGACATGATGGTGTGGTTGCCAGATGTCAAGGTCCTGTTCTCTGGGGACATCATCTACGTGGACCGATTGCTGGCAGTCATCCCGGTCAGCAACACGCGGCTGTGGCTGGTGGCATTTGCCGAAGTGGAAAAGCTCCAGCCCTTGCGTATCGTGCCAGGACACGGCCGCGTCACCGAATTGGCCACAGCGAAAGCGCACACTCAGGTCTACCTGCAAGCATTGCGGGCGCACATGAAGGATGCCGTTGAACGCTACGAGGACATCAGTCAGTCGGTGCTACGCTTCGATCTTTCGCCATTCAAGACGCTTGCGAATGCAGACGAATTGCACCCGGGCAACGCAAGCAGGACCTACTTGGAAGTTGAACGGGAATAGAGAGCATTGGGTACCGAGCCTCGCTCAGCAGGAAATGGATGAGCGACTCGCCATTGACCTCGCCCGCATCGCGGTATGAATCGCCCAGGCCCCAACAGTCAAGCGTCGCGCTACCTGCCGCGCGTAACCGGTCATTGGGCCGGGGCCGGTGCAACCCTGCAGCAGAATTGAGACAGTCTGACGACAGTGTGATGACCCGTCTTGCCCAATACATCGAGGCCGCCGAGAGCGACAACACGCGCCGGAGCTACGCTTCGGCGATTCGCCATTTTGAAGTTGAGTGGAAAGGTTTGCTGCCTTCCACGGCGGACGCCATTGCCCGCTACCTGGCCGACCACGCGGCCACCCTGGCCATCAACACCCTGCGCCAGCGGCTGGCGGCGCTATCAAGGTGGCACAACGACCAGGGCTTTCCCGACCCCACCAAATCGGCCTTGGTGCGCCAGGTCCTCAGGGGCATTCGCTCTGTTCACAGCGTGCAAGAAAAGCGCGCCCGCCCACTGGAACTGGCCGTGCTTCAGCAAGTCGATCAGTGGCTCGATACCGCCATCAGTCATGCGCAGCGGTCCGGCGACCAGCAAGCCGCACTGCGCCACGCGCGCGACCGCAGCCTGATGCTGCTGGGATTTTGGCGCGGCTTCCGCTCCGACGAACTGGTCAACCTGCGCGTTGAGAGCATAGAGGTCACCCCCGGCCAAGGCATGACCTGCTACCTGGGCCGCAGCAAAGGCGACAGGCAGCGTCAGGGCCGTGTTTTCAGATGCCCGGCGCTGTCCCGCCTGTGTCCCGTTACGGCCTTCAATGCCTGGATTGATCTGGCCGGATTGACCGAGGGACCGGTGTTTCGCAAGATTGACCGCTGGGGACATGTGGCCGACGAAAGCCTGCATGCCAACAGCCTGATCCCCTTGCTGCGCAGTGTGCTCGCCGAATCCGGTGTTGCGTCGCCCGAGGACTACAGCAGCCACTCCATGCGCCGCGGCTTTGCCGGATGGGCCCGCGCCAGCGGCTGGGACATCAAGGAGCTGATGGAGTACGTCGGCTGGAAGGATGTCAAATCGGCCATGCGTTACCTCGATGCGTCGGATTCCAGCCTGCAAGCCCGGTTCGAGCAGGGATTGCCTGCGTTGGCGCAGGCAGCTCCGCAGTCCCCGCCGCCTTTGTTGTTACTGACCGAACAGGTCGAAGGCCCCCGCCCGCCAGCCGAGGGGACGACGCCCGTGGCGGTCCTGCGCGTCACGATGGTGCTGTCCCGTTTCAGCAAGCAGTCACGCGGCCTGGCCCGCGGCCACCGGCTGATCGAGCAGACCTGCTTCGAGCGTTTTGCCATGCAACGCCTGAATACCGAGGGCACGCTCTACGAGTTGGTGGTTCCCTACCTGACCCGCGACTTGCTGGACGAGGTTATCGCCTCGTTGCTGGATGACATGTACCGCATCGCCGAGGACAACCAGTGTCTGCTGGAAACCTCGTTTCACGAACCCGCCACCGACACCCATTGGGATTGAGGCGATGGGTAGCAAAGACGCCAGGCGGGGTAGTCCCCGCGCATGACCACACTCCATGAGACGGCCTATCCCAGCCTGAAACCCGATCCGACACCGCGTGAGCTGGCGGAGCTCTACACACCGACCGAGGATGAAAAACTCCTGGCTGCAGGTGTCGGCAAGCGCGCCTTGCCGTGCATGGCGGCGCTGATCCACTTGAAACCGAGGCGCCCCCGGTTATCCGAGAGCACACTGCGCTGCAGCCCGAGGGCAAATCACTGTTGTCGATAGGTCTGAATGAGTTCTTTGGCCTTGGCGAATGCCGCTTCGTAGAGATCTGGCGAGTTTCGCTGCAGGTTGTTCACAACGCGACCGTGCGCCTCGCGACTGAGCCGGAACTCGACGATTCCGAATCGTTGGGCGATGTCCCTGACATCCACCTTGCCCCAGCTGTCTTCCCCCAACCCGTCTGGATGCAGAACGAAGCTGTGGACATAGCCATCTGCGCCGCGCTCGGTTCCTTCCGCGCCCTGCTCGAATCGGATGGCCAGCAGCGCCACGGGGTCCAAACCTGCCAACTCACGCATCGCTTCCGCGAACGCGGAACACCTGCCGAATGTGTATTCAGCCGCCTCGGCGGCCGGAATGCAGGGTTCCAGCCGTTTGGGGATAGAAGCCAGATAGGCTGTGTTGGTCTCGATCGCTTTGACTGCGCTACTGATCTTGGCCGGGTCGGGTACGCAACGCAGAGGCAGTGTCGCGAGCGTGCTCTCAGCGTAATAGCGCGTCCGGACACCACCCATGCCGTGCCGCACGGCCATGGGCCGAATCGTTCGGTGAATGAAGTCACCGAGAGACCGGTTGCCTCGCACATCAAAAATCCGGGTTCCGTTGTCCGCCACGTAGACGCGCAGCGGCCTGCAAGCCTCAAGAGAGATGTTGTTGTCCGGATCAAGCGATGGCACCCACCAATCCACGTGAAGCAGCCAGCCCGTCACTCGCGCGAGCGCCACTGCAAAGTTGACGCAATCTTCCGATTCCCACTCATCGACCAACACCGGCGCAAAGGCCGCGCGCTGCTTGAGCTTGGCTTGTCCCATCGTTCTTCTCCGTGATGACCAATTGTCAGGTGACAGACCATTGTCAGTGCCAAAACCTAACCCGGTGAATCGCACGGGAAAAGAGCTGGCTGTTTTTTCGGAAATCCGCTAAGTCATTGATTTCATTGATCAAAGCAAGCCGCTAACCCGGTGAATTGCACATGAAAAGAGCCGATTCCGAAAATCCACCCTTCCCGAACATGTGCCCCTCGACACCGGCCGACAGGTGCCTCGACCTCCCCGTATTCCGGACGACCTGGATCAAACCCGGCGCGCGCGCAGCTTGGACTGACGCTGAATCAGGGCGTCTGCGTACGAATCGATCTCGAAGGTGATGGTGCCCTTGAAGTTCACGTGCTCAAAATGGACCGGCCCGATGCGCCTGATCCAGTGGTCCTCTATGGGGTGCTTGAGCGCCTTCCAGCGGTCCACAACATCTTGCATCTTCATGGTGTTCCAGGCGATCACAACGTTGGTCAGCAGGGTGTGCGACGTCGAGATGGCGCGCAGTTCATCGGCCCGCCGGCCGCGCGAGACGCCCACACGCCCGTGGTACACGGCGCGCTGCAATTGATGGATGGACTCGCCGCGGTTCAGCAGTGCGTGCATTTCGCGGCGGAACTCAGGGATGGTGAAGTAGTCGCACAGAAAAATGGTGCGAAGAAGCTTTCCCAGCTCATCTGCGGCGGCATGCACAGGATCACCCCTGGCGGCGCTGCCCAGGCGGGCGATGGCCTCTGCGGCCGTGAGGCGGCCCTGGCGGATGGAGGCGATCAGGCGAAGCAGCTCCATCCAGCCGGCACGGATCTTTCGCAGCGAGACCTTGCCCACGATCAACCGCTCCAGCGATTCAGGCGGCGCAGCACCCCAGGCCATGAACATCTTGCGCTCGGACAGCTGGCGCAAGCGAACACACAGGTCGAAGCCCAGCAGCTTGGCGATCGCCATGGCTGCATTGGTGTAGCCGTGGGTGTCGACGGCCAGCAGGGACAGGCGGATCTGATCCTCGCGCCGCGTGCAGTTGTGCGCTTCAACGCCGTGCACCGCGGGCGCTGCCTGCCGGTCGTTGATGACGATGGGCTGGTCGTGAAACAGCGCCCAGGTGTCGAGCATGTGCACATAGATGCCCACCCCATGCTGTTTGCGGCGGTACTCCATGCGCGCCGAGTGCAGGTGCCGCGATGTATCGAGCGTCATCGAATCTGAGGATGCTTTGTCGCCTTGGCCCCAGAGCATCGCAATCGGCATGCTCTGCTGGAAATCGATGATGCGCGTGTTCGCCTCCCTCAGGCGCCCGCTGGCCTCCAGAGCGCGCATGGCCATGGAGATTTGTGAGACTTGCAGGCCGGGGATCATGGCGCAGACCCCCTTGGCGTTGTTCTCCGTCCCATGTGCGTACAGGGCGCCGTAGACCGCCTTCAGCTCACCAATGTCCTTGGCCATCCGGCCCAGCAGCGCCTGGCTGAAGCGGGTTTTGGCATCCACCTCAACCAGCATGTCGGCAAACTGCGCGCCGCCGATCATGTTGAACATGCTCTCTCGGGTCTTCGTGACCTGGGGTTCGACTTCAAGCGTCTGGATGGGTGCGATGCTGATGTGGCCCTGGTTGTCGATGGTGAGCGCGCCTTCCTCGACAGCTTTGGCAAGTTGGGCCAGGCCTGCGTCGACGCGCTCCAACACCCGATCCAGGAACTTGTCCGGATCGTCGGTGAGGCTCAGCGCGCGGATGAGTGACTTGTTCTTGTCCGCCCATTCCTGCTCAGACATCAATTGATCGGCGCGGCTGCGGTGGCGGCTGCTGTGCGCCAGCCAGAGTTTGCCGCCCTTGATGGCCTTGCGCAGTGCTGTCGCAGCACTGACCTTCAGTGCAGCAAGGGCGAGCTTGCGGTCTGGGCCCTGCAACAACAGATGCCAGCCGGGATCGGCAAAAGACACGTCAAGTCCCTCAGGCAGGCTGGTTTCCCCTCGTTTGGCCAGATCGCGCAGCAACTTGAGTTGCCTCAGCGCCTTGTCCGACGCCTCGCCTCTGATCTCCAGGATGCCCAGTGAGTTGAGGAGCGCTGAGACACGCGGCGCTTCTTCCTTCACCAGTGCTTCGCGGACCAATTGGGCACGCGTGCCCGCAAAGTCGGGCTCGTCTTGGGGCACCAGCTCGCGCATCGCGGCGACGATTTGCGCGGAGGTCAGCTTCTTGTCGTAGAGGACCGCCTTGAGCTTCACACGCTCAGCGCGTAAATCGACGGAGCTGTCCGCTTGCTTCTTGAGCACCTTGCCGGAGGCCTTGCGGTAGAGATCGGTGAGGCGTCGCGCGCCCATCTCCGCAGCCAGGTCGGTCTGTTCCAGCAAAGTCACGTGCAGGAATGAGACCATCTCCAGTTCGCGCTGCTCAGGGGACAGGTTCTTCGTTGCTGAGGGAGGTCGATTGACCACCTCCTGGCTGTAGGCCTTCAACCGATTCAGCGCAATCGCCGACAGCTTCCACTCGTGGACGTGCAATGCCTTCAGGCACTCGATTTTTTTTGTGACCTCACTCAGGGTGAGCTGACCATGCTTGCCCGGTGGCGTGCGCAGCCACTCCAACACGGTGTGCCCGCCCGGTCCAGATCGTTTTGAGAACGCGTGCAAAAGTGCCCTGTGAATGTGCTCGCGCGGCACGCCTGCGCGAATCGCTTCGAGCGCCGCATTCTCCTGGTCGGCAAATGCCGTGCGGGCCACGTCCCTGAGGGCCCGATCGCCAGGCAGCACGAGGCGGCGGTCGAAAAGCCAGTGCTCCGACTGTTGCACCAGATCGTTCACAGAGACCGCAGTGGTGCCAAGCTCGCGGAGGGCATCGGCAAGCAGCGCTTTTGTGGTGTCGTCCACGACCGCGAAGCCAACGCGTTGCCGCGCCCAAAGCTGATGCTCGAAGCGGGTGTCCCGGTCCTTGTACAGCGACGTCACGGATGCGATGTCCGTCGCTCCCATGCCCAGTGTTGATGTCAGGTGCCGCAGCAGCACAGGTGGCAGGCCCGAGAGGGCATCTGGGTGGCGTCCGGTGGCGCGCAGCATCACCAGTTGAACGGCCGCACCCAAGCGAGCTGTACCCCGGAAGCGGGGCGGGCGAAGCTCGTGGATGTCTTCAGCGCTCAGGCCAAAGCATTCTTCGACTTCGCGCCTGGACAGAGACTTGGGAAGGGTGTCGGATCCGACAAAACGCAGATAAAAGCTTGGCAAGCTGGTTCCCCCCATGGCCTGCGCAGTTCCAAGCCTTGCCGGAGTCTACGGAGTTGTTCTCGTTGGTTCCAGAAAGTTTGAGGGATCGCGGGTTAACCCTTGGCGGCTAAACCGGCTTTCTGCACCGGAAATGAGGTCACCCCGAACCGGATGGTCCTCTCCTGTGCGATGCCTTTTTGCTAAGTCTTGTGTGGGCACTGGTGCCTGACGCGCTCAGGCCGACGCTCGGGCGGACGGGCGCCGCCGCGTCGGAGGCGCGAACAACTCATTGCGTGCCGCCTCGGTGATGGCGGTCACACACGGGTGAGTGATGCGGCGTTCGACGGAGATTGCGAAGAACTCCTCAACGACTTCGTGCGTCGCGCCGATCGCGCGAACGCCGTATTGCTTTTCGATGTCTCGTTGGAGCACGGTTGGACCCGCGAAGATGCCCATTCCTCGTCGCCCAAACTCCTTGGCCAGGGCACTGTCATCGCACTGGCCCACCACCCTGGGGTGCAGCGACCGCGCATGCAGCCAGGCACGAAGGCGCTGGCCAACTGCGGATTCCTCCGCTGGCATGATCAGGGGTGCGCCGTCCAGACAGCCCGGAAATCTTCCGGTGCACCACGCGAGTATCGAAGGCGCTGCGAAGAAGCTCACTCCGCAGCTGCCCAGCTTGTGATTGAAGGCGCGGATGCTGACGGTGGAGGGAATCGGCGCATCGGAGATCACGAGGTCGAGACGGTGCAAGGCCAACTCGCCCAGCAACGTGTCCAGCTTCCACTCGCGGCATACGATGCGAACCGGCTCTGGCAACTGAGAGGCTGGCTCGATCAGTCGGCAGGCGATCGTCTTCGGTACAGCGTCTACCACACCCACTCGAAACTCAAGCAGCATGTCTTTGCGGGGGTGCTCACGCACGGCTTCCTCGAGCTCGGCCCCCGTCGAGAAGATGTCCTCGGCATAGCCAAGCGCCACACGTCCGACATCGGTAAGCACCAAGCCGCGTCCGCTCTTGGAAAACAACGGCTTCCCAAGCGCCTCCTCAAGCAACTGTATCTGCCCGCTGATGGTCTGCGGTGACAGGTGCAGCCGCTCGCTGGCACGCTGCACGCTGCCGAGTTTGGCGACCTGCAGGAAGTAGTGGAGGTGCTTGTAGTTCATGATCCGGGCCCGGACGCTTGCTGACGCAATTGTGCCGTTTTTTCGGATGATGGCTACAAAACAATCTGATTTTCAAGCGCAACGCCCGGCCCTAAATTCTGGGCATCTTCACTAACGACGAAACGCGAGGTGCAAATTGATGGTTGACATTCATTCTCAAGGATTTGCGATGACGGATGCGTTGGCCCAGCACGTGCGGCGTCGGCTTGGCTTCATGCTGACACGCCACAGCCACCGCATCAAACGGGTCCTGGTCCGTATCGGGGACGAGAACGGGCCGCGTGGCGGGCCCGACAAGTTCTGCCGAATGCAGGTCTACCTGCTCAATGCGTCGGCCGCCGTGGTCGAAGAGGTCGGCGTCGATCTTTACGCCACCATCGACCGGGCCGCCGAGCGCGTCGGGCGGGTGGTGGTCAAGCACCTCGATCGCACCCATCCGCTGCGAAACACTTCACGCCAAGGTCCTCGGCCCTCACGCAACCGGTACGTGCCCCTTGATACCGTCTACCTCCAAGGAGACAGGGCATGACCAGTGAGCGCGCCCAAACTTTGGTTGTTTCCCGGCAGGACACGCCGAGCCTGATCAGCACGCATGCCGTGCTGCGCAACACCTACGGCCTGTTGTCCCTAACGCTTATTTTCAGCGCCGCGACGGCTGGGGCAAGCGCGAGCTTGGGGCTCCCGCACCCCGGCCTGATGCTGACGCTGGTTGGCTTCTTCGGCCTGCTGTACCTGACCAACAAGCTGCGTGCCAGCGGCTGGGGTGTGCTGTCGATGTTCGGGCTCACAGGCTTCATGGGCTACACCCTGGGTCCGATCCTCGGGCAGCAGTTGGCGTTGCCCGACGGGCATCAGGTAGTGATGATGGCCATGGGTGGCACTGCGACCATCTTCCTCGTGCTGTCAGCCTATGCACTGATCACCCGCAAGGACTTCAGCTTCATGGGTGGGTTCCTGCTGGCAGGCATCGTGGTGGCATTCCTGGCTGGCCTGGGAGCACTGCTTCTTGACGTGCCAGCGCTGTCGCTTACCGTGTCAGCCGCCTTCGTTCTCCTGATGGGCGGTCTGATCGTGTTCGAGACCAGTCGCATCGTCCACGGTGGCGAAACCAACTATGTCCTGGCCACCGTCGGGCTCTATGTCGCCATCTTCAACCTGTTCACGAGTCTGCTTAGCCTCTTCGGCATGGGTGGCTCGAATGAATGATCCCTCCAGAAGGAGTGTTACTTGAAATGCGCAACCCGCCCTGACACGGTGCTCACACAACTGCCGTTCGCGGATTCTTGCTTTGAGCACCGCCGAAGTCGGCAGGACAGCGCAGGCATTGCTGGCTGAGCGACACATTTCTTATCTGCGCCGTGACAGATGGGTCCCTCGCATACTGGTGTGCGCATATCGCGGGTGCAACCCAAGAGTCAGCGCTTGGGCCACGAACCTGCATAATCGCCCGCCCTGTCCCCGTCGTCGTTCTCAAATCTGGGCGACTCTCTGCAACTCACTTCAATGGCGGTCATGCAATCTATCGGCTCTCCACTCATGTGGTCCTTGTTCACGGCTTTTGTGCTGGTCGCACTGCTGGTCGATTTCTTTGCGATGAGCAAACAGGGCGCACACCGCGTCAGCACCCGCGAGGCTGCCATCTGGTCGCTCGTCTGGGTCGGCGTGTCTTTCGTCTTCATGGGATGGCTGTGGTGGCACCTTGGCGGCACCGGAACGGATGAGGCCGCGCGCTCGCTGGCCAATGCCAAATCGCTGGAGTTCCTGACCGGCTACTTGATCGAAAAGGCGCTTGCTGTCGACAACATCTTCGTGTTCTTGATGTTGTTCACCTACTTCGCAGTGCCGGCAGAGTTCCAAAAGCGCGTACTCATGATCGGCATCCTCGGCGCGCTCGTGCTGCGCGCGGTGATGATTCTCGTGGGCGCCTGGCTGATTGCTCAGTTCCAT
This sequence comes from Hydrogenophaga sp. FW305-3-2-15-A-LB1, assembly GCF_058787875.1. Classification (NCBI taxonomy): domain Bacteria; kingdom Pseudomonadati; phylum Pseudomonadota; class Betaproteobacteria; order Burkholderiales; family Comamonadaceae; genus Hydrogenophaga; species Hydrogenophaga sp. FW305-3-2-15-A-LB1. Next base: position 40,722 of record NZ_JBYTAE010000014.1, read on the forward strand.
TGGATCCTGTATCTGTTTGGCGCCTTCCTGCTGTTCACTGGCATCAAGATGTGGTGGGCCGCCGGCCAAGAGCCCGACCTGGACAACAATCCAGCTCTCAAGTGGATTCGCAGCCGCTTCAAGATTGCGCCGGACTATGACGGCGAGAAATTCTTCACCATGTTTGGCGGCGTCAGGATGGCCACGCCTTTGCTGGTGGTGATACTGCTCATCGGTATCGTTGACATTGTGTTCGCAGTGGACTCGATCCCGGCCATCTTTGCGATCACGACCGACCCATTCATCGTGCTCACCTCCAACGTGTTTGCGATCCTGGGCCTGCGCGCGATGTACTTTCTTCTGGCCAACATGCACGAGCGCTTCCACCTGCTCAGCTATGGGCTGGCGATCGTACTGGTGTTCATCGGTGCAAAGATGTTGTTGATCGACGTCTATAAGATCCCGGTGGTTTTTTCGCTCGGATTCACCGCAGTCACGCTGGCAGTGACGATGATCCTGTCACTCAAGATTCCGCCCAAGGGGACACCAGGCGGCGCCTATCCGTTTGATGTGAAGAAGCGGGATGACCAGGCATAAGAACCGACGGACGCGCGGTAGCGTTCGTGACGCGCGCGCATCCTCCATGCTTGACATGAGCCGCCAGCAGCCATGTCGCGCAGCCACGATTGATGGCTCTGCTTTTTCGGATACTTGCATCAGAACAATCTGATTTTCATGATCCCCCGATCACATTAAATTCAACCAGACAGCACAGTCAACAAATCGCAAGGTGTAGAGAGACGATGAACACTCAGGCTCACGGTTTCACTGACAAGCGGGCGCTGCCCCAGAACCTTCGGCGACAGCAGCAATTGGATGCCTGCGATCACGCTGCCAATAACGGCGGCGTGAGCTCACCTACAGCGATGGGATCGTGGGGCAAGCACCCAACTAAATAAACAGCTTATGTAAAGATCTCCATGGCCACGCTCCTGCTACCTTGCGACGGAACAGCCAGCGCGCTGCTTGCCGTGCGGCATGTCATATCTGCATACTCTTGCGGCGAAGTGAGGATGATTCACTTGCTGAACGTGCAGCCGCCTTTCTCTCCCAACGTTGTTCGCCACATCAGTCGCGATCAATGCGCTGAATTCCAGCAAGAGCGCGCGGATGAGGCGCTCGCCGTCGCGCGGCAGCTTCTCGATACTGCCGGCGTCCCTTACCGCGCTCATCTGGAAATTGGTGACAAGGCTCACTGCATCGCCGCCGCCGCCCGCCACCTGTGTTGCCACCGCATCGTCATCGGCACGGCGCGCAAGAGTGCATTCGTGCGCGCTGTCCAGAATTCGCTCACCAGCCAGCTCATGGAGAACTGCACGGTGCCTGTCGAGGTGATCAGCGGGGCACCCGCGGGACTCCTGGAGCGAGTCGGGATCCCCGCCAGCGTGGGCACAGGCATGGCATTGGCATGGGTGGGTGAATCGTGAACCCGCGTCTCGCCTCACGGGCCGTTATCTTCCGATCCCAGTCTTCACCATCTTCGCCTCCCATGTTCTCGTACAGCTTGATAGCTACGAAGTCGCTTCACCCCGACTCGGAGGCCTACATAGTCGCGTATCTCGGCATCTTGCCGGTGCTGATCGCGCGTTGATCGCTACACGATGCCGCACTTCGAACCCGTTATCCTTTTCTTCCTCCTTGGGGTGCTGGCCGGTTTCGTGCGGTCGGACCTGCGCATCCCTGGCGTCCTCTACGAGTCGCTGAGCATTTTCCTGCTCCTGGCCATCGGCCTGAAGGGCGGGGTGGAGTTGGCGCGCCATCCGCTCTCTTCCGTTGCGCTGCCCACCCTGGTAGTGGTCGCTGCGGGCGCGCTGATCCCGCTGGTGGCCTACCCGGTGCTGCGCCGCCTGGGTCGGCTGTCCCGCGCCGACGCCGGTTCGATCGCCGGCCACTACGGATCCGTTAGCGTGGTCACGTTTGCAGTCGGCACAACCTACCTCGCCCGCCTTGGCCAGGAGTTCGAAGGCTACATGACGGTGCTTCTGGTGTTGTTGGAGTTTCCGGCCCTGGTAATCGGCGTCCTGCTCGCGCGGCGCGGCGAGCTTGGCACACCCTGGGGCAAGGTGCTTCATGAAGTGTTCGCGGGCAAAAGTATTGTGTTGCTGCTCGGCGGGTTGGCGATCGGCTGGATCGCTGGGCCAGGTGGCATCGAGCCACTGGACCTCTTGTTCTTCGACCTGTTCAAAGGCGTGCTCGCTTTCTTCTTGCTCGAGATGGGCTTGGTGGCAGCGAGCCGCTTCGGCGAGTTGCGCCGTGCCGGGCCGTTCCTCCTTGTTTTCGCGACCGTTATGCCACTCTTCTCCGCCGGCCTGGGACTGGTGACCGGCACGTTGCTGGGCTTGTCCGTCGGTGGCGTTACGCTGCTGGCCACGCTTTACGCCAGCGCGTCCTACATCGCAGCACCTGCTGCCATGCGTCTGGCAGTTCCACAGGCCAATCCAGCCCTATCAATCGGTGCGGCGCTGGGCATTACCTTTCCCTTCAACCTGTTGGTCGGCATCCCTCTGTATCACCGGCTCGCACAGCAAGTCGTACAGTGAGGACGCACGGCCAATTGAGGAGACTTGAATGATCAAACTGGTGACCGTCGTGTGTGAAGCCACGCTTGAGACCACACTCCTGCGCGACTTGGAGACGTTGGGTGCGCGTGGCTACACGGTGACAGAGGCTCGCGGCAAGGGAAGTCGAGGCCGGCGCGACGCCACCTGGGGCCCGCACGCCAACATCCGGATTGAGGTGCTATGCAGTGCGCACATCGCCGTCGCAATCGGCGAGGCACTGCGGGAGCGCTACTACGACAACTACTCGATGGTGATGTTCATCGCCGACGTCGAGGTGCTTCGACCCGAAAAATTCTAGGCCGTCCATTCCATCCAATCAACCAAAGGAGTTCCGATGCGTATCCTCATGCCTGTCGATGGCAGCGAGTACAGCAAATCTTCCGTAGCGTTCGTCGCGTCGCGCACCACCTTGCTAAAAACGCCTACCGAAGTTGAACTGGTCAATATTCAGTATCCCGTGCCCCCACGCGCGGCGCGTGCACTGGGGCGAGAGATGGTGCACTCGTTCCACGAGGCAGAGGCCGCTAAGGCGCTGAGATCCACAGTAGCGACACTAAAACGCGCCGGCGCGAACGCCACGGCACGGTACGTTGTTGGCAACGTCGCGCGGGAGCTGACGTCAATCGTTGCAAACGACCGGGCCGATCTGATCGTGATGGGATCACACGGCGATACAGGGCTGAAAAAGCTGCTGCTAGGCTCGGTGGCTAGCGCGGTGGCGCTCTCGTGCACCAAGCCGCTGCTCATCATGCGCGGGGCCGCAATGAACAAGCGCGATTCACTCAAAGTCGGCATTGCGCTGGATGGTAGCCCCTACGGACTGGCCGTCGCGCGCTTTGTGGCCAGCAACCGCGACCTTTTCGGCGCGTCGCCCTCGGTGAGCCTGATCCACGTCGTTCCTGACCTGACGAAGATCACTGTGCCAGGGTGGATAGAGCGGGAGGTTCCGACCGGCATCAAGCCGGAGCAGGTCAATGCCATGCAAATGGCTGCGTTCGAGAATGTATTCAAGCCGGCCCATGAACTGCTTGCCCGCGTCGGCATCACGGCGGGAGAAGTGCGATTGATCGGGGCAGATCCAGGCGCTTCAATTGCCGCACAGGCCGGCAAAAGCAGATGGGATGTGCTGGCGATGGGCTCACTCGGCTTTGGAACAGCACGGCACACCTTAATGGGCTCGGTTGCATCACGCGTGGCCTCACGTTGCAAGACGGCGCTTCTATTGGTGCGGGAGAAGTAGCGGAATTGGCCCCAACTCATGACCACATGAAGCCAATGCAAAGTTGCGTGGTTACGCCTTGCTTCGGCAAGTGCGCTCCATAGCCTGATGCGATGGCTCCGCAAAAACCATCGACAGGCGCCGGACGTACTGACGGAGCAACATCCCTGACGATGGGTCTTGCCCAATACATCGAGGCAGCCGAGAGCGACAACACGCGCCGAAGCTACGCCTCGGCGATTCGCCACTTTGAAGTCGAGTGGAAAGGTTTGCTGCCATCCACAGCGGACGCCATGGCCCGCTACCTGGCCGACCACGCGGCTACCCTGGCCATCAACACCCTGCGCCAGCGGCTGGCAGCGTTGTCGAGGTGGCACACCGATCAAGGCTTTCCCGATCCCACCAAATCGGCCTTGGTGCGCCAGGTCCTCAAAGGCATTCGCGCTGTCCACAGCGTGCCAGAAAAGCGTGCCCGCCCGCTGGAACTGACCGTGCTTCAGCAGATCGATCAGTGGCTCGATACCGCCATCAGCAATGCGCAGCGGTCCGGCGACCGGCCAGCCGTTCTGCGCCACACGCGCGACCGCAGCCTGATGCTGCTGGGATTTTGGCGTGGGTTCCGCTCCGACGAACTGGTCAATCTGCGTGTGGAGAACATCGAGATCACCACTGGCCAGGGCATGGCCTGCTACCTGGGCCGCAGCAAAGGCGACAGGCAACTGCAGGGCCGTGTCTTCAAATGCCCGGCGCTGACCCGCCTGTGTCCCGTGACGGCATTCAATACCTGGATCAGTCTCGCTGGATTGACCGGGGGCCCTGTGTTCCGAAAGATTGACCGCTGGGGTCATGTGGCCGAGGGGAGCTTGCACGTCAACAGCCTGATCCCCTTGCTGCGCAGCCTGTTCGCCGTATCCGGCGTTGCGTCGCCAGAAGAATACAGCAGCCATTCCATGCGCCGCGGCTTTGCCGGATGGGCCCGCGCCAGCGGCTGGGACATCAAGGAGCTGATGGAGTACGTCGGCTGGAAGGATGTCAAATCGGCCATGCGCTACCTGGATGCATCGAGCTCAAGTCTGCAGGCGCGTTTCGAGCAGGGACTGACTGCATTGGCGCAGCAAGCTCAGTTGCTACCGCCACCATTGCTCCTGGTGACTTCGCAAGCGGGCGCTGCACACCCACCCGCCCAAGAAGCAATGCCTGTGGCTGTCCTGCATGTCACGATGACCTTGGCTCGGTTCAGCAAACACTCGCGCGGCCTGGCCCGCTCCCACCGGCTGATCGAGCAGACCTGCTTTGAGCGTTTTGCGATGCAGCGACTGAACAAGGAAGGCACGCTGTACGAGCTCTCGATTCCTCATTTGTCCCGCGACGCACTGGACGAGGTCATCGCCACGCTTTTGGACGATATGTACCGCATCGCCGAAGACAACCAGTGCCTGTTGGAAACCTCGTTTCATGAGCCGGCGACCGATTCGCACTGGGATTGAGGCGATGGGTAGACAAGCATCCAGGCGGGGCAGTCCCCGCCCATGACCACGCTCCATGAGACGGCCTATCCCAGCCTGCGGCCCGATCCGACACCCCGTGAGTTGGCGGAGCTTTACACGCCGTCCGCAGAGGAACAACGCTTGGCTTGCGACATCGGCAAGCGCGCCTTGCTGCGCATGGCGGCGCTGATCCACCTGAAGGTATTTCAGCGTCTGGGATATTTCATCCCACTGACCGAGGTGCCCCAGGTGATTCGAGAGCACATTGCGCTGCAGGCGGGCGTGATTCGGCCACCCTTGATGGCAGACCTCAAGCGCGTAGAGGCCTCGGGCGCTCGCTCGGCGCTTTTCATGGCGTTGCGCCGCCACCTGAATGTGAGGCCGCTGGACCCTGCAGGCCATGACTGGTTGGCCGTCGTGGCGGACGCAGCGGCCGAGACGAAACATGCCGTGGCCGACATCATCAACGTGATGCTGGAGGAGTTGGTCCACCATCGCTATGAATTGCCCGCCTTCTCGACGCTGGACCGGATGGCGTTTCGCGCCCGGGAAAAGAGCAACAACCAGTATTTCTCCGCCATCGCGGGTCAGCTGACCGCACAGACCAGGGCCCTGATCGACGGTTTGCTCAAAACTTCCACGGGCGAGTCGGTGTCTCCCTGGCAGATGCTCAAACGCGAGCCCAAGAGGCCCACCAACAAGGAGACGCGTACCTACATCCAGCACATCCGACGCTTGCAGCACCTGGTAGAGCAGCTTCCAAAACCCGACGTGCCGGTGCCCAAGCTCAAGCAGTTCCGACTCCTGGCGCGTGCCCTCAATGCGACCGAGATGGCCGAGCTCAAGCCACAAAAACGTTATGCGCTGGCGGTAATCTTGATCCGGGCTCAGCATGCCCAGTCTCTGGACGATGCCGCAGACCTGTTCATCCGCCTCATGCAGAACCTGGAGAACAATGCCAGGCAGAAACTGCTGTCGTTCCAGCAGGAGCGCGTCCACAAAACCGACATGCTGGTTGGCCAACTCCGGGACATCCTGGGCGCGTATCAGTTGAAGGGCTCGGACGAACAGCGCGTGCAAGCCATCAGCACGGCCTTGGTGGGCGAGGTGGACGAGTTGCTCAACGAATGCGACCAGCACCTGGCCTACGCCGGACGCAACCACCTACCGTTCCTGCTGCAGCCGTTCAAGATGGTGAGAGCACAGTTGCTCAACTGCATCGACATCGCCTCCCCCAAAGCCAGCAGCGAGGACCTGGTGGTTGAGCGTTTGATTCAGGCCCTTGCCACACTGCGCGACAACCGTGCTGACACCGTGCCCCTGGCCATGCTGGGCCTGAGCGAAGAGAAAGATATTCGCTGGATGTCAGCGCAGTGGAGAAAACTGGTGTTGGTCAAGCCAGTCGGCAAGGGCCGGCCCGAGGCTGTCCACCGCCGGTATTTTGAGCTGGCGGTCATGCATGCGGTCAAGGACGACCTGAAGTCGGGCGACCTCTTCATCAAGTACGGGGAGCGCTACGACGACTACCGCGAGCAGTTGGTCGATGACGAAACCTATGAAAAGGAAGTGGGCGACTATGGTCAGGTTACGGGCATCGAGACAGATCCCAGCGTCTTTGTGTCAAAGCTGAAATCAGCCCTGTCTCAGCGAGCGAAGGAAATCGATGCAAATTTTCCGGAGAACGCCCATGCAGAAATCGTCGATGGACGTCTGATCCTCAGCAAGCCGCCGCGCTCCGACATCGTCGAGGCGGCCGCGCGCATCGACGGCATGATCACCGAAAGGATGAAAGCAGCCAGCATCGTGGACCTCATGATCGACACCGAGCGCTGGTTGGACCTTCACAAGCTGTTTCGCCCACTGGCGGGGACCGACAGCCGCCTTGAGGACTTGCGCATGCGGGTGATCACGACCTTGTTCTGCTATGGCTGCAACCTGGGCCCCGTTCAGACCGCGAAATCGATCAAAGGGCTGAGCCGGCGCCAGATCTCCTGGTTGAACCTGAAATACGTCAGCGAAGACCTTCTGGACAGTGCCATCGTCAAGGTGATCAACGCCTACAACAAGTTTGAACTGCCCGGGTACTGGGGCACGGGCAAACACGCATCGGCCGATGGCACCAAATGGAACCTGTACGAGCAGAACCTGCTGTCTGAGCACCACATCCGCTATGGCGGCTACGGCGGCATCGGCTACTACCATGTCTCCGACAAGTTCATCGCGCTCTTCAGCCACTTCATCTCGTGTGGCACCTATGAGGGCATCCATATCCTCGACGGACTGATGAGCAACGAGTCCGACATCCGGCCCGACACGATCCACGGGGACACACAGGCCCAGAGTTACCCGGTTTTTGCGCTGGCTCACTTGCTTGGCATCCAGCTCATGCCGCGCATCCGGGGCATCCAGGACCTGAAATTCCATCGCCCGGAGTCGAGCGCCGCTTACCAGAACATCAATGCGTTGTTCAGCGACGTGATCGACTGGGCGCTGATTGAACTGCATTTGCCGGCGATGTTGCGAGTGGCTGTGTCCATCAAGACCGGCAAGATAACGCCGTCGGCCATCCTGCGCCGGCTCGGCACTTACAGCCGCAAGAACAAGCTGTACTTTGCGTTCGTCGAACTCGGCAAAGTCATCCGCACCATGTTCCTGCTCAGCTACATCGGCGATGTCGGATTGCGCAAGGTGATCCACGCCGAGACCAATAAGAGCGAGCAGTTCAACGGCTTTGCCGGCTGGTCCTTCTTTGGGGGCGAGGGGATCATTGCCGAGAACATCCGACACGAGCAGCGCAAGGTGATCAAGTACAACCACCTCGTGGCCAACATGATCATCCTGCACAACGTGGTGGGCATGACACGTGTACTGCGAGAGCTTCGCGACGAAGGTACCGAGATCACGCCGGAGATCCTGGGTGGTCTCGCTCCGTTCCGCACGGCACATATCAACCGGTTTGGGGACTACACGCTCGACTTCCGGCGGAAAATCGGGCCGTTGGATTTTGATGTCAGCATATTTCCAATGAAATCATAGAGTTATATCCATTTCTGCTGTCTTTTACATGAATCCCTGCCGACCCTCATGTAGTAACGCGCGTACAGCACCACCAGCGCACCGATGCCCAGCACCAGCAGGGAGAACATCCACGCAAACCCGTCCATGCGGAACACGAGGTTCAAACCCAGCGAGGGCAACCACACGATCTCTTCGCGCACCACACCGCCGGCGGCCATCTCGGGAAACAGCAACGCGGCCTGCACGGCGCAGAACAACGCGATCGCGCCGGCCAGCGTGGACTCGGCGTTTCGGGCGTTCGACGGCAGCAGGGCGGCAACGAGGCTGCCCACGAATGGCAAGAGGACGAGGCTGTAGAGCGGCAGGGTCATGTGGCTTTGAGTTTATCGGCTGCTGAAACATGGCTGAAAGCTGACGCTTGGAGCTCGAAGGAGTTCAAATTCTGTGCTCGCGGGCAATCTCGGCATTGCTCAGCACTGAATAGGAGTCTGCGCGTGGGAGGCCACTATGTAGCTATCGTTCCGTGCCTCATACGCGAACATTTGCGCCCGTAAATGCTGCGCTACCTTCGTGAACAAGGTCTTGCCGAAGCACCCGCAACGGATATTGAGCTGCGGTCTGGAAATTAGGCGCAGGCTGCCAGGATCGTTCGATGCCAACGGTGCGGGAGCAGCTCGGCGATGTGGCTATTCGGCTGGGTTGGCAGACGCCTGAGCACGTCATTGATGTATGCCCACGGGTCGTGCCCGTTCATGCGCGCCGACTGGATCAAACTCATCACCGCTGCCGCCCGTTGGCCCGCGCGCAGGCTGCCAGCGAACAGCCAGTTGTTGCGGCCGATGGCGATGGGCCGGATCTGGTTCTCAATCCAGTTGTTGTCCACGGGCAGGTGCCCGTCATCGACGAAGCGGACGAGAGCGGCCCAGCGCTTGAGGCTGTAGTCCAGCGCCTTGGCTGTGGCCGATCCGTCGGGAACCTTGCGCCGCTGAAGCGTCATCCATTCGTGCAGGGCGTCCAACAGCGGCTTCGTTCTCTCCCGTCGGACTGCCAGGCGCTGCTCGACGCTTAACTCCTTGACCTCACGCTCGATCTCATAAATGCGGGCCATCTGCTGCAGCGCGATTTGGGCGATCTGGCTTTGGTTGGCCGCGTGCAGATCGAAGAATTTGCGCCGCGCGTGCGCCAGGCAGCCCACCTCGGTGACGCCGGCCACCAGAAGCGCTTTGTACCCGCTGAAGTCATCGCACACTAGGCTGCCCTTCCGGGTGCCCAGGAAGGTGCGAGCGTGCTCGCCAGCGCGGCTCTCGCAGAAGTCGTAGACCACCCCCCTCTTGTTCTCGAAGGCCCCGGTGGCATAGGCCCAGAGGTAAGCCCGGTGTGTCTTGCCGTTGCCCGGCTTGAGCATGGCCACCGGCGTTTCGTCGGCGTGCAGCACGCGGTGCTGCAGCAGCTCGGCCCTCAGAGCATCGACCAGTGGCTGCAACTGCACGCCACAGGAGCCCACCCATTGCGCCAGTGTGGAGCGGGGGATGGCCAGACCGGCGCGGCCGAAGATCGCTTCCTGGCGGTACAACGGCAGGTGGTCGGCGTACTTGGCCACCAACACCTGCGCCAGCAGCCCGGTGGTGGGGATGCCTTTGTCGATGACGTGTGGATCGACCGGCACTTGGGTGAGCGTCTCGCACTTCGCGCAAGCCCACTTCCCCCGGATGTGGCGCTCCACAGTGAACACGCCGGGCACGTAGTCCAGCTTCTCGGCCACGTCCTCGCCGATACGCTTCATCTGGCAGCCGCAACCTGGGGTTTGGCAAGTAGTAGACTCGGGCTCGTGGCGGATCTCTCTTCGCGGCAGGTTGGCCGGCAGCGGTGCGCGTTTGGGGACTTGCTTGTCTTGGCGGCTTGCCACTGGAGGCATGGCCTGCTCGATCTCTTCCGCCACGGCCTGCAGGTCCTCATCCAGGGATTCATCGATCAGGCTCTTCTGCTCGGCGCTGAAACGCTCCGACTGCGCGGCAAACTTCATGCGCTTGAGCAGCGCGTTCTCGTGCGTGAGCTTGTCGATCAGGGCCTGCTTGAAGACCACCTCCTGGCCCTGGCGTGCGATCACGCCGTCTCGCTCGGTCAGCTCACGCATCAACGACAGCAGGGCCGCTCGCATCTGCTGCGGCTCCAGGGTGTCAAGGTGGTCTGCGGTGATCACGGGAGGAGATGATGCGACGAACATCACAGTCGCGCATCGGTGCAAGCTCTGATTGCCTGGCCAGCGACCGGAGCACTCAAAGCACGGTGATGATTCCAGCCTCGCCGACGTTCTTCCATGGCAGACCCAGAACGAGCGCATCGAACTGCGTGCGGCTGAGTGTGGCGGTGGTGGCGGCATCGCGCGGCCAGACGAACTTGCCGCAGTTCAGGCGCCGGGCCGCCAGCCACACACCGATGCCGTCGTGCACCAGCACCTTCATGCGGTTGGCCCGTCGATTGGCGAACAGGTAGGCGTGGTGTGGGCGCGCTGCGCCAAAGACAGCCACTACGCGGGCCAGCGCCGTCTCGGTGCCAGCTCGCATGTCCAGCGGCTCGGTGGAGAGCCACATTGCATCAATGCGGATCATCGGAGCCAGTCGCGCAGCCAAGCAGCACAGGACGCTGCATCCTCCAGTGGCCAGTTCACGGTGACCACGCCGGCACTGCGCCGAACCTCAACTTGGATCGCACGCGCCAGGGGCTGCAAGCTGGTTTCAGTTGCTGGGACCTGTTCAACTGGTGGAGGCAAATTCAACGCCACGAACTCGTTCCGGGGCGCTGGCAACAGGGCGTCCGCTTGCTCGCGCATCCAGCGGTGAACGATGTTGGCGTTGACCCCGTGTGCGAGTGCCACGCCGGCCACTGACGCGCCAGAGACTTGGCATTCGGCCACGATCTGGCCCTTGAGTTCCGGGGAGTAGTAGCGCCGCTTGGGGCGTTGGGCGATCGTGTCGTTCGCCATGGTGTGCATGATCTTCATCGTGCACACGATGCCTCGGCGCTGGGTCTATCTCAAGATGGGGTTGCCGGACGCATACGGACTTTCCTCTCAAAGTCGCTGTTCACCGCGAGCGCGGCATTCTCGCATTACTTTCAGGCAGCGCGCGGAGAACGCGGTCCCAGTTGGGCACACGAGGTCAAGCGTGGATCAACGCTTCAAACGCTCCTCAAGGAAATCCAGTCGATCCTGCCCCCAGAACCGCTCGCCTTCCACGATGAAGGTCGGCGCACCGAAAACACCGGACTGCACGGCCCGCTGATTGTTCTCCTCAAGCTTGCGGATGGTTTGAGGGAGCTGAGCCTGTTTCACCAAGCCCTCACCGTCCTGGCCGAAGTGGTTGACCAATTTAACCAGGGTCGGCCAGTCCGCGATGTCAAGGTCTTCACACCAGATGGCCCGCAGCACCGCGTGCGATAGCGTCAGCGTGTCCAAGCCAGCGTCTCCCGCTGCGATCAGCAGACAGCTCGCGGGCACGCGGTCTACCGGGTAGTACCGAGGGGTAAGGTTGAGGGGAATCCCCAACCTGCTGGACCAGCGCGCCAGCTCCAGTTGCCGGTAGCTCTGTCGCGCGGGCGAGCGCTGGGGAAACGGCGTACCGCCAGTTGTTGCGAAGACCTCAGACAGGTCCATCGGCATCAACTCCACCTGCGCACCGCTGCGCGCCAGCAGATCCCTGAACCGAGCACTGCCCAGCCAAGTCCAGGGGCTGGCTACGCTGAGCCAGTACTCGACACGCAACGTCATGCTGTCTCGTGCACAGCGTCTTTCACCTCTTCGCTGAACAGTGGCATGCCCAGCGCCCGGAGCCGCTTTTGAACCTCGGCCACCGAAACCTGGCGTACCGTGGTGCCGCTTTCAACTGCCACCGCTGCGGCAACGCCTGCTGCTTGGCCGGTGGCCATGCAGGCGGGCATGTTGCGCGAGCGTGCGTGTGCCGCATGGTCGGCAGAGATGCAGCGACCGGCCACCAGCAGCTGCTCCACACCTTGCGGCAGAAGACAGCGGTAGGGGATTTCGTATGGACGCAGACCCTGGAAATCCACATCCGCGCCCTTGGGGTCGTGAATGTCAAGCGCAGACGCATCGGCTGCAATGCTGTCCTCAAAATGGTGGCCGTTGAGCGCGTCGTCGCCCGTGAGCGTGTAGTCACCCACCACGTGGCGGGTTTCCCTCACACCCAGCACGGGTGCGATCTGCTCGATGCGCGCATTTTCGAATCCGGGGATGCGCTCGCGGAGGTAGCGCGCCACGCCCTCGATTTGGCGGTAGCACTCCAGTACAGCATTGGTGAACTCCACCGGGGAGAACACATCGACTCCCATCACACGTGTGGCATTTACATACATGCGACCACCCGCCGTCTTCAGCGTGATGTTGTCCCTCTGCAGCTGGATCCCGGTGTCGCGCTGGAATTGCTTCAACGAAGTGTTGAACCCAGTGAGCCAAAGACCATACGCCAGACCTTCGATGGTGTCGGGGATGGCGCGTGCCGGCACATCGTCGGTGGTCCGGGCCCAGTCAGCGAGGCGAACGAGATCCACCCGATCCATGGTGAAGTACATCGACACAGGCTGCATCACCTTCTCAGCAGCGCCGTCGCCCATCACGGAAGAAGCGCCCGCACGGGCGGCTATATCGGCATCAGCCGAACAATCGATCACGACCTTGCCGGAGATGTATTGGCGCCCGCTTTTGCTCTCGATAACCACACCAGTGATCACGCCGTCTTCCATCAGTGGAGCAGAAACCACCGTTTCGAAAAGAATCTGTACGCCCGCTTCGGCGCAAAGCCGCGTGAGCAGCATCTTCATGATCTCCGGGTCGCACGGCGAGGCAATTTTCACGCCCCCGGTCTTCACAACCGCCATATAGTCATCGCCCGCGCCGCCGATGCTTCGAGCCAGATTCCAAATCTCGAGCGGCAGCCCGCCGACCAGCGCGCCTGACGGTTTGGTGTTGAGGCCCAGTGTTAGGTTGCCGCCGAGCGAACCAAATCGTTCGATCATGACGACTCGCTGGCCCTGGCGTGCTGCCGCGATGGCGGCCAGTGGTCCAGTGGTGCCGCCGCCGACGACGATCACGTCGGTGTCCAGAAGCAAGGGAATTTGGCGGGCAGGTTCGGTAATGTAAGTAGTGGACATTCGGTCTTTCATTCGATGACGATCTTGGCCCGTTGCACGACGGGGACCCATTTGTTGATTTCCGCGCCCATGAAGCTGCGGAAATCGGCGGGCGATGTGCCCACCACGTTAGCCCCCATGGACACCAGCTTGGCATTCACCTCTGGCATCTGGAGCACAGCGTTGATCTCACGGCTAAGCTTGTCCACGATGGGTGCTGGCGTACCGTTGGGTGCGAGCACACCGAACCACGCCACCGCTTCAAAGCTCGCGTAGCCTGACTCGGCCATCGTCGCCACATTGGCCAACGCCGGTGCGCGCTCTTTGGTGGTCACGGCAAGGGCTTTTAGCTTGCCAGTCTGAATGTGAGGCGTCACCGGGACGATGTTGTCGAACATCATGTCGACTCGACCGGCCATCAGGTCCAGATGGGCAGGGGCGCTGCCTCTGTACGGGACATGCAGGATGTCCACATCTGCGAGGGCCTTGAGCAGCTCGCTGCTGAGCTGGTGCGAAGTACCCAGCCCAGAAGACGCGAAGGTCAATTTGCCTGGGCTCTTGCGAGCCAACTCGACCAACTCCTTGACGTTGGTCGCCGGCAAGTCCGGCCGTGTGACCAACACCAGTGGGGTGACGGTCATCAGCGTGACGGGCTCGAAGTCCTTGACCGGGTCGTATGCCAGCTTTCGATAAACGAGTTTACTGATGGGCAAGGCAGCCGTAGCGATAGTGATCGTGTAGCCGTCGGCGGGTGCGCGTGCCCCCTGTTCAGTGCCGAGGTTGCCGCCGGCACCCGGCTTGTTCTCGACGACGATCGGCTGTCCCAGACGACGACCTAGGTGATCGCCGACCAGCCGTACGATGGTGTCGGACGCCTGACCTGCCGGGAAAGGCACGATCACCCGGATGGGCCGATTTGGGTAATCATCGGCCATGGCGGATGTGGCCACTCCGAATGCTGCAGCTATTGCCAAGAGTGTTGTCTTCATGTCGTTTGTCTCCTTTGTAGTAAGCCCTGCCCGATCGGACAGGTGCGGGGTGCGCTTTTCAGCGCAAATTGCATGCAAAAAAAGGGCGCCTCGCCGCTCAGGCGGTTTTCTTTGGCGCAAATGCCTCCGGCTCTTGCCCCCTTAACGTTGCCTGGTAGGAATGGCGTACGTGATCTGCGGCCGCCTTGTGGGCGGCGGCTTCGTCGCGCGCTTTGATGGCGGCGCAAATGGCACGGTGATCCTGCACAGCGGTCTCCCGCCAAGCCGGTCCGCCATAGATCACAGACCGCCGCGACAGGTCGATCTGTGTGGTCAGCGAATCCATCAAATTGGCCAACCTTTCGTTGCGACACGCCCGGGTAATCAGCGCGTGGAACTGCGCACCCAACTGCTGCCAACGCGCGAGGTCTTGTTCGCCCTCGTACTGGTCGCAAACCACCTGCAGTTCAGCGATTTCTTCCGGCCGGGCCCTCAATGCGGCGTAACGCGACGCGGCAGCCTCCAGCACCTCGCGCAGCTCGAAGAACTCACGCAGGTCATCTAGCGAACGCCTTGGGATCACGTAACCACGGTCGGGCAGTTCATCCAAATAGCCATCGTTCACGAGGCTTTGCAAGGCCTCGCGCACTGGGGTGCGGCTCATGCCCAGCGATTTCGCCAAGTGAATCTCGAACAGCGGCTCACCAGGGCGGAGCTCACCGCCGAGGATGGCATCACGCAGCTGCTCATACGCGCGATTGGAGAGAGGGAGGGTTTTGACCATGTTTATCCGTGTACTCTGTGTATACACAACGTACGCAGTATCATTTTTCGACAGGAATCCGGTCAACCGGGTAAACCCGGATGACGGGTCCATGCTCCAAGCCGGCCCAGTGAGGCCGCAGGCTCAGGCACACTGAACTGCTTGATTACGCAAATAGAAGAACTGGGTCCGATGCCCCCTGCAGCCCTCCCCCACCTCCTCGTGCAGTTCAGCGATACGCACATTGCCCCACCCGGGGGGCTCGCGTATGGCCGCGTTAACACCGCAGCCCACCTCGAAAAGGCGGTGGCGGCGGTCGACAGACTCTCCCATGCGCCGCTGGCCGTGCTTGTGACGGGCGACTTGGCCAACCATGGCGACGATGAGGCCTACCGTCACTTGCGTGTGTTACTCGCACCCTTGCCGTGCCCTGTTTACCTGATGCCGGGCAACCACGACGACCGTGCCGCCCTGCGCCGGGCCTTTCCGGAGCACGCCTACCTGCAGTCAAACAACTCGACTGATGCGGATGGATTCATCCAGTACGACATTGGGTTCCCCGGCTTGCGTCTGCTCACCCTCGACACCGTGGTACCGCACGCCTCGCATGGAAGCTTGTGCGCCAAACGCATTGATTGGCTGGCAGACCGATTGGCCGAAGCCCCCCAAACACCAACGATCGTGGCACTTCACCACCCGCCGTTCCGGGCATTCCTGGACTACATGGACGGAATTGGGTTGCGCGAGGGCAGCGACGCCTTGGCCGACGTCGTTTCACGACATCCACAGGTATGCCGCATCCTGTGTGGACACCTTCACCGCAGCGTTCAAACCCGCTGGGCAGGTACCTTGGTGCAAACCGCACCGTCGACTGCCCACCAAGTCTGGCTGGATTTGTCATCGGGAGGCGCCAAAGGCTTTGGCATGGATCCGCCTGGATTCCTGGTGCACGCCTGGGCCAATGGTGAATCCCTGGTCACTCACCTGATGTTCAATGAACGCTTTGAGGGCCCCTACCCGTTTCGCGGTGAGTGAAAAACGCGAGTTGAAGCGCTATTGGAGTGTCTTGACATGCCCCCACGCCCCGTCAAAACCATTCACCTGTACTAAAAACCTGGTCAATTCAACGTGGTGGTATTTTTGGTGGTACTGGAAGACTTCAAATCAAGAAAAACCAGTATTTATGCGCCATACAGCTCTAGATGTGAACGACGCCCTCCCGCCATTAATGAGTCTCGGACCCTTTCAAAGGATCTCAGGCAACACCCTAAAAGCCCCGTTCTTCATTGGAGAGCGGGGCTTTTTTTGTCTTTGCAGTTTTCATGCGTTTACTGCCATCTCTGGTTTTTTAGAAACACTTTTGGCTTGGCGGACACGAATGGCCAGATGTGCATTTCAATCGTGTGAAACCTCACGCTTTGAAATTTTGATCGACTTCCTATCGCCCAATTGCCTCCATTTAGCCGGCCCCGATTGACCACCCCAGCGATCGGATAGCAGCATGACCGCCCTGATTCATGGGAGAGGTCCATGCCGCCGCAATTGCTCAGCAAGCGAGACACATCCGTAGCGCCTATCGCGAATCGCAGCGCTTCCGACTTTATAAAAAAGTGGCAGACAGGAAGCAAAGCGAGTCAACTCGGAGAGCGGGCAGGCGCCCAAGCGCATTTTCTGGAGTTGTGCGAAGTCCTCGGCGTAGAGACACCGACTGACGCGGACAACTATTGCTTCGAGAAGGGCGTCAAAGGATTGAGCGGCACTGTCCGATTCGCCGATGTGTGGAGACGTGGTTGTTTTGCATGGGAATACAAGAGGCCCGGAAAAAGCCTATCGGATGCTTTAGAGCAACTGATGCGATACGCCCTGCCGCTAGACAACCCGCCCCTGCTCATCGTCAGCGACCGCCAAAGAATTGAGATTCATACTCACTTTACAGGCTACCCGAGCCGGTGCGTAAGCATCGCCCATGAAGAGCTTGCGGACAGAGCCACGCTCGCGAAGCTCAGAGACTCATTCCTTGATCCCTACAGCTTCCGCCCAGAGCACGACTCCAAGCGCGTCACTGAAGCCGCAGCCACCGCGTTCGCTTCAATCGCAGATGTTTTGCGCCAAGAAGGCGTTGAACCTCAGACGGCAGCGCACTTCCTTTCCCAGTGTGTGTTCTGTTACTTCGCTGAGGACATCGGTCTTCTGAGTGCGTTCAAGCGCGTAGTTTTGAAACGATCGTCGGGAGATGTGTTGAAGAAATCCCTGACCGAGTTGTTTCGGAAAATGCAAAAGGGGGGCACGTTTGGTGCCGACGATATAGCTTGGTTCAACGGCGGGCTATTCAATAACATCGACGTGCCCGTCATGCCCGCATGGGCTGTCGCAACTTTGGCTGACGTTGCGAACATGGACTGGAGCGCCATCGATCCCAGCATATTTGGCACACTCTTTGAACGTGGCCTCGACCCCGACAAGCGCACTCAGCTGGGAGCCTATTACACCGACCCGTCGATCATCTTGCGCATAGTCACACCTCTGGTGGAACGTACTTTGATGACTGAGTGGGACGAATGCAAGGCACAAATCAACGGCCTCCTGAGTGAGCGAGACGTGCTTCGAGTCCAGGCCAAGGGCATACAAAGCACATCTGAGAGGCTTCGCACTCGACGCGCGCGAATCAGGACACAGGCGAACAAACTGAACCGGCAAGCCAATGATGTATTCAGCAGCTTCCTTGAACGACTTCGGAACTTTCGCGTACTAGATCCAGCCTGCGGAAGCGGAAACTTCTTGTACCTCGCCCTCAAGGCACTCAAGGACGTAGAGAAGCAGGCAAACCTTGACGCCGAGACTTTGGGCCTGGAAGCCCAGCTCCCTGTAACGGGACCGCAAAACGTCTTGGGCTTGGAGCTGAACGAATATGCTGCGGAACTTGCCCGCATGACCGTCTGGATCGGCGAACTGCAGTGGCGCAAGCAGAACGGCTACGGCTGGAAACTCAACCCGGTACTGGACTCGCTAGAACACATAGAGTGTCGAGATGCGCTGTTGACTCGTGATGGCGACGGCTGGATTGAGACTACCTGGCCTACTGCAGATGTGATCGTTGGCAACCCGCCGTTCATAGGCGTTTCTCGCAAACGCCGCGAGTTGGGCGACGATTACGTTGAATTGCTGGACCGTGCGTATGGCGACCGGGTGCCGATGGCGGCGGACTTCGTGTGCTACTGGTTCGAGAAGGCGCGTGCGCAGCTTGAGGCAGGTTACTTGCAAGCAGCAGGCTTAGTTGCAACCAATTCGATTCGCGGCGGCGCAAACCGATCGGTACTGGAACGCATCATTGGAACTTCACGCATATTTCTGGCCTGGAGTGATGAGCCGTGGGTGAATGATGGGGCAGCCGTTCGCGTTTCTATGGTTGGTTTCGGTCAAAGAGACAGCACGAGGCTTGACGACGTTGAAGTTGCCCTCATACATGCAGACTTAACTGCTGCGGAAGGCATTGATTTGACCAAGGCTCAACCGCTGGAGGAAAACTCTAATGCCAGCTTCCAAGGCGCGTCGAAAAAGGCTAAGTTTGAGATTGACGAAGCCTTGGCCTTGCAATGGCTCAAGTGGCCCAATCCTAACGGTAGGCCCACCAGTGATATAGTAAAACCATGGGCCAACGGCTTTGAAGTGGCTCGCGGCCCGCAACGGCAATGGATTATTGACTTCGGTACTGAGATGTCGGAGGACGATGCCTCTCTGTACGAGGCCCCATTTGCATATGTGACCCAGCATGTAAAGGCCCAACGCCTTGCCAACAATCGCGAGTCTTATCGGCGCTATTGGTGGCGGTTTGCGGAGGCGCGGCCCGCGTTGCGAACAGCGCTTAAGGGGCTCTCGCGCTACATCTCCACGGTCGCTCACAGCAAGCACCGATTTTTTGTTTGGCTGCCTATTACCACGTCTCCCGACCAAGCTCTGATAACTATTGCGCGAGAAGATGACCTGACTCTCGGTTTACTCCATTCTCGCTTTCACGAAATCTGGTCACTTCGTATGGGCACTTCGCTGGAAGATCGTCCGCGCTATACGCCCACAACCTGCTTTGAAACCTTTCCTTTCCCCGAAGGCTTAACGCCCAAGGATACGCAAGTCGCCGTACCTGACACGACCGCAGCCAAGACTATCTCAGCAGCCGCATTGGAGCTCGTGCAACTCCGCAACAAATGGCTCAATCCACCCGAATGGACCGACTGGGTCATCACTCCCGAAGAACAAGCAGCTGGATTTCCCGAACGTCCTCTTGCAAAGCGCGGACATGAGGCGGATCTAAAAAAGCGCACCCTCACCCAGCTCTACAACGCGCGCCCAGCTTGGTTAGCCCTAGCGCACGAAACCTTAGACAAGGCTGTAGCCGCTGCATATGGCTGGGGCGACTACACGCCGCAATGGACGGACGAAGACATCCTACGTCGCCTGCTGACGCTGAACCTGCAGCGCAGTAGCAGTTAGCACCAATCCCGATACACATATGATTCGATACGTCGTGACGCTTCTAGCTTTAGTTTCGGCTCCAGCAATCGCTCAGGTGCCAGCCGTGCTCCTAGAGGCCTGCAATGCTCTAGAGCACGCTTCCAGACGCCTTGAGTGTCTGCGCGCAGCGAATCAGAATACCCAGGCTGCTACTGCAGCACAGCCGGTCGACCGGGCCCCTGCTCCATCGCCTTCAGCGAACTCATACAACTTCGCGCCGACTCCGAACACCAGCTACTCTGCCCCTAGCGGGAAGACCTGCTTCGTCGGACCACGCGGCGGCACGTACACCATCACCAAGAGCGGGAAGAAGAACTATGGGGGTTGCTAGATGGACTTGCTTCTGAGGATTGGCCTTTTCCCCGGATTGGCGTCAGCGGGACGGGTCTGAGGTGCTCGATTGCTATGTCTTCGACAGCTTGATAGGGGTGCGTGACATGACGGTCGACTGGCTACACCGCTACAACCAACATCGTCTCCACGAGGCCCTCGGCCGTACCCAGCCGGTCTAGTTCGTCAAACCGTTCCCCAACCTCTGCTTCTGACTGGCTCAGGAAATCGAGGGGACTTCACCGCTACCCAAGATGCTCAATCCACTTCATTCCTCGTGTTAGCGGGGTGAGCAGAAATCCGTCAGGCAACTGATTACGTCTTTCATTCACGAAAGGATACGTTTCGTCCAAGAAGCGACGCCAGTCGGCGCTCAATACGTCTGCAGCATTCCAGAACCAAAGCTCCCCGGTGGTAAACGCTGCGATCGCTATGGAGTATTCCGTCTGTCTATGCCAAGCAACCTCAAATGCTTTTTTCCATCGCGCACGATCTGCACCATACAGGGCGAAGCAGGCACCGCGCATAAAGCAACGCATCCGCGTCCAAGGGTGGTGATACATATCCTGCTGCCCCCCGCCTTGAGAAGCCCAGTGAACAAGAGCAGAAAGAAAAAATGAAGCATCCGCCAGCCGATGCACGGCGTCCGATTCATCTAGTCGAGATCCAGGCAGAACCCGCGACTGCATCATTCGCACAAACAAGTATCCGCTGCCTTCGTCAGCACACGCTTCGATCGCCCGGCTCTCGAGTTGTGAACTAGGGTCTGCAAACGGCTCTTGGCAATGCGCTATCTCATGTAAGAGCGCCAGAGTGGCGCAGTCATAAACAGAGTTGTATGTGTCGCGGTCCACATGACCTGGCCCCCCAAGCGTGAGGACGCCGACACACACATCTTTGATCGACCAACTCCCAAAATCTTCCTTAACAAACTGCTGATGTGAGCCAAACAGGCGTGCAACATGCGCACGATTCGCCAGCCCAAGTACTTTGGGGAAGATCCCCAAGCTGATTTGTGCCAGGGAGGATCGCTCCCCCGTGGCCTCGTCGTGACCCGCCCGGCAGTACCCTTCGATGAGTGGGGAGTCAAGCAAACCTACATCGAGAGACCCGTTGAGTGCTTTTAGCTGCTCTCGCATTAGCGAGACAAAGCTGGAGGTTTGTCCAAACCAAGCGCGCACAATCCGGTTGATTGTGTCGAAATGAGGAATGTTAGATGGGTAGTAAGCGGTGGACTGCCCTAGAGAGCTAAGCCACTTTTCCTCGTCATTCACAGATTCTCCTCGTTCGCTATGTAGGCCTAATAACATCGTGTCACGATAGCGCCCCATTGGCAAAGATCGCTATACCTCGTATCCATGTAGTCTGCAGGCCGACACGGTAACGACGCCCTCTCATTGGAGGGGATACCTCTGCAGGGTCCAGAGCTTTCGGGCACCGATGGCCAAGATCCCGCCTCAGCCGGATGCACCGGTTAGAACGGAACGCGCCCCCCGGACAAAGCCCGCTTGCACTTGGCCAATGCCGCCTTTTTCTTGATCGGGCCACATGCTCCGCACGCGACGAACCAAGGGTTATCCCTCATGAAAAAGTGCACTAAATTAAGTGAAAAGGTTTACCATCCGCCGCATGGATGAAAAAAAGACCTTCGGTGGTGCGAGACCGGGCAGCGGACGCAAGCCGATTGCTGAAGGCTCCGTCACGGTGCCTGTAACCATCAAGCTCACTCCTCCCCAGCGGGACAAGCTCAAGCGCCTCGGCGGCGCTCCCTGGGTGCGCGAGAGGATAGACAAAGCAAAGGAGTAACGCCGCGCCTCAGGGCGACTTCCTCAGTTTGAGGGAGTGTCTGAGGCACAAAAAGCGACGGCCCAAGGTGCGCTAACACCAAGGACCGTCTGACCACAACGTGCAACAACCTTCGAAGGACCGCACATCATGGCTAAGACCGATTCTAAGACCGCGAGCAATGTCGTCGACATTGCCCAAGCCCGCGCAGCGCGCGTCCGTCACGCTCGCCTCGCGCGCCACATCCGCCGCGACCCCATTCGCCACGCCGCCCCTGCGGCGCTGTGAGGGGGTGCGACATGTCAGCCAGCAAACTCCCCTCCTCCATCCAGAAGATCGAGGAGACAAATTTCGACGTGTACGTCGGCAAGGCCGAGGATCTGATGGCGGCCGGTCTGGTCAGGCCCGAGCAGTTCCCGCCTGAGGGCAAACGGAGCGTGTCCTACCTGGGCGGCGTGGTGATGTCTCGCCACTGCCGGATGGATGAGACCTACCTCCGCGTGTGCCGACGCAACGATGCCGACATGCCATGGTTGGTGTGTGTCGGCCTGCCGCGTGGCGAGCTTCTGCAGCGCAGGGCTGAGGCCCGCGAGAAGCGCCGCGTGGAGCAGGCGCGGAGCGTCGCCAGATGCAAGGCCGAACTCGCCAGGCGCGAACTCGAGCGGATGCCCGGCTCAGAGCGGCAGTTCGTGTGTGAAGCCGCCTCCAGCATCCGCGAGTTGACGGACATCGTTTTCCTCAGGCGTCTGGATGAGGAAAAGAGCTGGCACGGCTACAGGTTCAGCACCGAGACGAAGGAGTCCGCCTTGATGGCGGTGGACGCGATCATCGAGGCGCTGGTGCAGGGCGAGGTGATCTTTGACGCCGAGCGGCATGCGCAGATCGTGGAGGCGCACCGGGCGGTCATCCGCGCGGCCGATCCTTCCTTCTACGCCCAGCTCGACAAGCTCAGCACACCCGATGCATCCATCTTCGCGGGAGAAGCGCCATGAGCCGCCGCTGCAAACCGGGGCAGCGCGCCAGAGTGATTGGCGAAAGCAGGAACAAGGGCGCCATCGTCCTGGTCGTCGGCCCGCATTTTCCCAGCGAGGAGTGGGGTGGTTCAGGGCGGTGGGTCGCGGGTCTCTTCCCATGGAAAACCATCTCGCTGGGTGGTCCTCTTCACATTCGAGACGCGGACACCATGGAGGCCCTGCCGCCATCGATGTACTGCGTTTTCGAGGACGAAGACCTGGAGCCCCTGAAGGATGACGACGACGGTCTGACCCGATCCACCGGGAAGGACAGGCCGAAACGTGACCCGGCGTGCGGCGTGCTGGAGGAGAACCCGGCCTAGGGGCCGGTCAGGCCTGCGAGGCCGCCACGGGCAGGCGTGGCTTGCCGCCGCGCCGCTGTTGCCAGATCGAGGCGGTAAACACCACCAGCCCGCCCACGGCGAGCAAGGCGCCCACCCAGCCTGTCGATGTCCAGCCCAGGCCGCCGGCAATCGCCAGCCCGCCCAGCCACGCGCCCAGGGCGTTGGCCAGGTTGAAGGCGGAGTGGTTGAGCGCGGCGGCCAGTGCTTGCGCTTCACCGGCCACATCCATCAGGCGGATCTGCAGCGCCGGTGCCAGCGCCACCACGGTGCCCACCAGCAGCACGTTGAGCGACACGGCGGCGGCGTAAGGCGCGGTCACGAGCATGAGCAGCAGCACCAGCGCCGACCACACCAGGGTGCCGCCGATGGTGGGCAGCAAGGCCTTGTCGGCCAGTCGCGCGCCCACGAGGTTGCCGGCGATCATGCCGACGCCGAACAGCGCGAGCACCAGGGGTATGGCGCCGAGCGAGAGGCCGGTCACTTCGATCAGCGTCGGCTTGATGTAGCTGAACACCGCGAACATGCCGCCAAAGCCGATGGCTCCGATGCCCAGCGTGAGCCAGACCTGGGGGTTGCTCAGCGCGGCCAGCTCCCGCAAGGGGCTCGCCCCTTCGGGCGCCGGCAGGTTCGGCAGCGCGCGGTGAATCATCACGCTGGCCAGCAAGGCGATCACGCCCACCAGCACAAAGGCGCTGCGCCAGCCCCAGTGCTGCCCCAGCCAGGCCGCCACGGGCACGCCGATGAGCGTGGCACCGGTCAACCCCAGCATCATCAGGCCCACGGCCTGCGCCCGGCGCCCCGGTGGCACCAGCGAGGCGGCGACGAGGGAGGCCACACCGAAATAGGTGCCGTGCGGCATGCCGGCCATGAAGCGCAGCAGGTTCAGACTCCAGTAACCGGGCGCCACCGCGCTGGCCAGGTTGCCGAGGGCGAACAGCACCATCAGCACAACGAGCAGCAGGCGCCGGGGCCAATGGGCGGTGAGGACGGCCAGCAAAGGCGCCCCGACGACCACGCCCAGCGCGTAGGCGCTGATCACATGGCCGGCTTGCGGGATGCTGACCTGCAGCGTGGTGGCCACTTCGGGCAGCAAACCCATGATGACGAACTCGCCTGTGCCAATGGCAAAACCGCCGAGCCCGAGGGCCCAGACGGTGGAGCGGAAAGCAGGATGGGTGGCGGCGTCGCCCGTGGGGGCCAGGGAGGAAGTGGCGGACATTCCCGCAATCTTGCTGCAACGCAGCATCCCACGCAGGCCAGGGGTTTTACCCCTACGGGATCAGGCCACCACGTCGCGCATCCGGTCGAGGTCGGACCGGTACTGCGAGGCGAGGCTGACTTTTTGCCTGTCGCTCAAGATCTTGCCGGAGAGCTGGAAGAACTTGCGCTCTTCTTCCCGCAGGTGGTGGTGCACTTCGTGAGACAGCTTCTTCGCCAGCTCCGGCCAGGCCTCGGGCTTGTTTCGCGCGTCTTCCAGGGCCTCGACGCATTCATCGATCTCGTGGTGCTCGTGCAAGGCGTGGCGCGACGAGTCCAGCCCCATGTCGTCAAACAGGATCTGGGCGTACAGATAGCGCTCTTCGGCGGCCGCGTGGGCCGCCAGTTCGATGCGCAGTGCCTTGAAAATCTCTTGGGCGCGGGGATCCTCGGGCTTGGTGCGCACCAGCCGCCGGCACAGCGTGCGCTGCGTCTCGTGGCTTTCACGGAGGGCTTCGTAGATGTTGTCCATGGGGATCTCCTGCATAAAAAACCCGGCCGAGGCCGGGCATTCCTCGTCTCAGCCGATCAACCGCGTTGCGGGTTGTTGCCGCCTTGTTGCTTGCGCGACGGATCGTTGTTGTCCGCCTGGTTGCCGCCTTGCTGCGGCGACTTGCGGCTGTCATCGCGGCCGGGTTGTGCCTGTTGCTGCTGGCCCGGCTTGTTCTGGCTGCCGGGTTGCTGCTGATTGGGGTTCGGCTGCTGTTGCTGCTGATTGGGGTTGTTCTGGCTGCCAGGCTGTTGCTGGTTCGGGTTCTGCTGTTGCTGCTGGTTGGACTTGCCTTGGTTGCTCATGCGAAATCTCCAGAAAAGAAATGGGTTGCGGGCAGGATCGCCACGCACAACCAGTCTAAAAATCCTTCAGCGGTCCGAGTGTCGGCTGAGGCCCCCCTTCCCTGTAGGACTGCACCCACGCCGGGTCCAGACGAAAAAAAGCCACCGCGTGCGGTGGCTTTTTTGTTACAGGAGGCCTCCTGAGAGGCCGTCCCGTCCGGGGAACTGGCCGATCAGCGGATCACGGCCAAGGTGGTGCGGTTGCCGCCCTTGTAGGTCATGAGCGTCAGGGCACCGTTCTTGATGTCGCCCTTTTCGTCGAAGGCGATGTTGCCGGTCACGCCCTTGTAGTTGGTGGCCTTGAGCGCGGGCAGGTAGACCTTGGGGTCGGCCGAGCCGGCGGTGACCATGGCGTTGACCAGCACCTTCGTGGCGTCGTACACGTACGGGGCATAGACCTGCACGTCGGCGTTGAACTTGGCCTTGAAGTCGGCGCGGAACTTCTCCATGCCTTCCTTCTGTTCGCCTTCCACACCACCGGCTTCAGCGCAGAACACCTGGTCGTCGGCCAGGCCGTCGGCGGCCAGCTTCGGCAGCTCGGTCGAGCAGATGCCGTCGCCACCCATGAACTTGGCGTTGATGCCGAGCTGCTTCATCTGCTTGAGCATCGGGCCGGCCACGGCGTCCATGCCGCCGAAGAACACCACGTCGGGCTTCTTGGCCTTCAGGGTGGTCAGGATGGCGTTGAAGTCGGTCGCCTTGTCGTTGGTGAACTCACGGCCCACCACCTTGCCGCCCGCAGCAGCCACGCCCTTTTCGAACTCGTCGGCCACACCCTGGCCATACGCGGTGCGGTCGTCGATCACGGCCACGCTCTTGGCCTTGAGCGATTCCACGGCGTACTTGCCCAGCGTGCCACCCAGGTGCACGTCGTCAGCCACCACGCGGAACGCGCCAGCGTAACCCTGGCGGGTGTACTTGGGGTTGGTGGCGGAGGGAGAGATCTGGGGAATGCCAGCGTCGTTGTAGATCTGCGAGGCCGGGATGGTCGTGCCGGAGTTCAGGTGGCCGATCACGCCAGCGACCTTGGCATCCACCAGCTTGGTGGCGGCGGCGGTGCCTTGCTTCGGATCTGCTGCGTCGTCTTCCGCCAGCAGTTCGAACTTGACCGGGTTGCCACCGATGGTCAGGCCAGCGGCGTTGAGCTCCTCGATCGCCATGCGGGCGCCGTTCTCGTTGTCCTTGCCGAGGTGGGCGATGGCGCCGCTGGTGGGACCAACGTGACCGATCTTGATGACCTGAGCGGCGGCAGCGGGGGCAGCGGCAGGAGCGGCTGCGGGTGCGGCCTCTTCTTTTTTGCCGCAAGCGGCAAGTGCGACAGCCGCCGCGATGACGGCCAGTTTGGTGTTCAGTTGCATGGTTTTCCTCGGAAAAGGATGGAAGTTGGAATGCGGAGGGAACTTTTTTTCTCCACGCCCATAAAGATACTCCAAAAAACCAGCGGATTTCGCATCGCGCAGCGCCTGTGGGAAGGAACGAGGGTTTTCCCAAAGTCGCATCACGCCGTTGAATGGCCCATAAGGCCGGCGCATGCTGCTCTGGCGCAGGTGCGCGGGCGTCAGTCCTGGGGCGCCAGCTGGAGATCGTGCCGCTGGGGCTCGATGCCCTGCGCCTTGTAAAGCTTCCAGCGGTCGCGCGCGTGTCCGCGGTCTTCCTGATCCCCGGTCACCACCTCGATGACGCGCGCAAAGCCTTCGTAGCCGGCCGGCATGCCCAGGCGCAGGTTCACCAGCACCGTGGCCCCGTTGGCGGCCGAGACCTCGCTGGCGAGGTGGATGGGCGAGCGGGACTTCACATGCGCGGGGTCCATCGGCCCGCTGTGGGGGATGAACTCGCCGTTGGCCATGGTCCAGAGCGCCACATCCAGCGCCGCCCGCTCCCGCTCTTCCACGAGCACCATCACCCGCGCGCCACGCAGGTAGGCCTTGCGCAGCAGGCGACAGGCGTAACCCAGCTTGTCGGGTGCGTTGAAATGGAAGGCCACCTCGGTCATGCTGCGCGCCGTGTTCAGGCCTTGCGGGTTCTGGGGGCCTTCTTCGGCGCCACCGCCGCGGCCTGGTCGATCAGGTACTGCAACAGCAGCGGCACCGGCCGCCCCGTGGAGCCCTTGGCCGCCCCGCTCTTCCACGCGGTGCCGGCGATGTCCAGGTGGGCCCAGGGCAGCTCGGCGGTGAACTTCTGCAGGAACTTGGCGGCGGTGATGGCGCCACCCGCGCGCCCGGCCACGTTGCCCATGTCGGCGAAGTTCGATTTGAGGCCTTCGGCGTACTCATCGTCCAGCGGCAGGCGCCAGCACAGGTCCTGCGCGGTGTCGCCGGCCTTCTGCAGGGCCTGGGCCAGGTCGTCGCGGGTCGAGAACAACCCCGAGCGCACGCCCCCGAGGGCGATCACGCAGGCACCGGTGAGGGTGGCGATGTCGATCACGCTGTGGGGCTTGAAACGCGCGGCGTAGGTGAGCGCATCGCAAAGGATCAGGCGGCCTTCCGCATCGGTGTTGAGGATCTCGATGGTCTGCCCGCTCATGCTGGTGACCACGTCGCCCGGTTTCACGGCCATGCCGTCGGGCATGTTCTCGCAGCTGGGGATGAGGCCCACCACATTGATGGCGGGCTTGAGCTCGGCCAGGGCGGCGAAGGTGCCGAGCACGCTGGCCGCGCCTCCCATGTCGAACTTCATTTCGTCCATCTCCGCCGCCGGCTTGATGGAGATGCCGCCGGTGTCGAAGGTGATGCCTTTGCCCACCAGCACCACGGGGGCGCTGGTCTTGGCCGCACCGTTGTAGTGCAGGACGATGAAGCGCAGCGGTTCGGCCGAGCCCTTGGCCACGGCGAGAAAGGAGCCCATGCCCAAGGCTTCGACCTGTTTCGGGCCGAGCACATCCACCTTGAGGCCGGGCTTGCGGCCCAGCTTGCGGGCCGCCTCGGCCAACATGGTGGGCGTGGCGTGGTTGGCCGGGCGGTTGGCCCATTCCTTGGCGAACTCCACCCCGGTCACCAGCGCGCGGCCGGTCTCGAAACCACCGCGCACGGCCGCCGCGTTCTCCACACCCACGACCACCTGTTGCACCGTGCGGGCCTTGGCCGAGGGCTTGGTGGTGGTGTAGGTGTAGGTCGCGTCCGCACAGGTCTGCACGGCGGCGCGCACGGCGTCGTCGTTCGCATCGAACAGGCTGAGCACCAGGCCCAGCTTCTTGATGCCGGGCTGCTTGAGCGAGCCCATGCCCGCGCCCACGGCCTTGCGCACCGAGGCGGCCGAACCGTCGCCCACCCGCACCAGCACCACCCGCGGGGCCTTGATGCCCACAGGGCGGTAGCAGGCCAGTTGCTTGGCCACACCCGCGTCCAGGTCGCCCAGTTTCGTGGCGCTGGCCACGAGCTCCTGCAGGGCGCCGCCGGCAGCCTTGCCGGGGGCCGCGGTGTCGGGCACCAGCACCAGCAGCGCGTCGGCGCTCAGTTGGGCGGCCTGGGTGGGCGAAAGGGATTTGAGTTCGAAGTCCATAATCGTGTTTTCCTGTTCTCGATCGATGTTATTCCATTCTTCCATCCGCAAAGAGCTGGCACGCAGCTTCGGGGCCACGCTGGTGGTGCTGTTCACCATCGTGTTGACGATGTTGCTGATCCGCACGCTGGGCCTGGCCTCGAAAGGCAGCGTCGACCCGCAGGAGATCGCGCTGGTGCTGGGCTACACCGTCATCGGCCGCATGCCCACCATCCTCACGCTGGCGCTCTTCATCGCCATCGTCTTCACGCTCTCGCGCATGTACCGCGACAGCGAAATGATCATCTGGTTCTCCAGTGGCCGCTCGCTCGGGGGCTTTCTGCGGCCGGTGATGCGCTTCTCGTGGCCGATCCTGGTGGTCATCACGCTGATGGTGTTCTTCGTCTGGCCCTGGGCCAATGCGCAGACCGACCAGTTGCGCGACCGCTTCGAGCGCCGGGGTGACCTGGAGCGCGTGGCGCCCGGACAGTTCCAGGAATCGTCGAGCGGGCGCCGCGTGTTCTTCATCGACAAGGACACGGCGGACGGCACCGAGGGCCGCAACATCTTCATCTCCAGCACCGAAAACGACGGCCGCGAGACCGTGACCTCGGCGCGTTCGGGCCGCATCGAGTGGCTCAACGAACAGCAGATCCTGATGCTCAACAACGGCCAGCGCCTGGAAACGCCGGCCGACCAGAGCAGCCTGAAAGTGAGCGAGTTCGAGGAATACGGCACCCAGATCGGCTCCTCCGCCATCAGCCAGCGCGGCGAAGCCCTCAAGGCCCGCAACAGCTGGGACCTGATCCGCGACCCCACCCGCGCCAACCTCGGCGAACTGGGCTGGCGCATCGGCATGGCCTTGACCGCCATGAACTTCGTGCTGATCGCCGTGGCCACCACCACCGGCAACCCGCGCGCCGGTCGCGGCGGCAACCTGTTCTTCACCCTGTTCGCCTTCGTGTTCTATTACAACCTGCTCAACCTGGGCCAGAGCTGGGTGGCCAGCGGCCTCTTCAGCCTGGGCGGCTACATGGTCGGCCTGCATGGCGGCGTGTTCGTGCTGACCGTGCTGTGGTTCTTCAAACGCCACTACAACCTGAGCGTGCGCGGCTGGCTCAGCGCCCGGCGCACGGCGCGCAGCGCCGCCGTGGGAGCGGGCGCATGAAAACCATCCGCCGTCTCATCTATGGCGAAGTGTTCGCGGCCGTGACTTTCGTGCTGCTGGCTTTCCTCTCGCTGTTCTTCTTCTTCGACTTCGTCGACGAGTTGCCCGCGCTGGGCAAGCCCTCGGCGCTCGACCCCTCGCTGGTCTACGAAGTGCCGCATGCCCTGCTCTACGTGGGGTTGCTCATGCCCAGCCGGATCTACGAGCTGCTGCCGATTGCCGTGTTGATCGGCTCCGTCTTCGTGCTCGCGCGCCTGGCCCAGGGCTCGGAATACACCATCCTGCGCACCAGCGGACTGGGCCCGTGGCGGGCACTGCGGATGCTGCTGGGCCTGGGCGCGGTGTTTGTGGTGCTCACCTTCGCCATCGGCGACTACCTGGCGCCGCTTTCGGACAAGACGGCCCAGCTGCTCAAGGCGCGTTACCAAGGCAACATCAGCCTGGGCCAGACCGGCGCCTGGCTCAAGGAAAAGCAGCCCTACAGCAACTTCTCGGTCAATGTGGGCTCCATGTCGCCGCAGGGCGAGCTGGGCAATGTGCGCATCTTCGAGTTCAACAACCAGGGCTTCCTGGTCTCCACGCTGCACGCCCAGACCGGGCAGATCGAGGTGGACGACTCCTGGACCCTGCGGCAGGTGCAGCGCCGCGAATTCGACACCGCCGGGCAGGCCTCCGGCCGCATCCAGCGCGAAGCGCTCGAGACCCTGCGCTGGCCCAGCGGCATCAACGCCGAGATGGTGTCCGTGGCGCTGCTTAAGCCCGAGCGCATGCGCACGGCCGACCTGTTCGGCTATATCCGCCACCTGGAGGCCAACGGTCAGACGGCACAGCGCTACGAGATCGAGTTCTGGCGCAAGGTGTTCTACCCCTTGAGCTGTCTGGTGATGGTGGTGCTCGCGCTGCCCTTCGCCTACCTGCACTTCCGCTCGGGCAGCATCACCGGCTACGTCTTCGGCGGCGTGATGATCGGCATCAGCTTCTTCCTGCTGAACAACGTGTTCGGCTACATCGGCAACCTCAACCAGTGGCAACCCTGGCTGGCCGCGGCCTCGCCGGCCTTGATCTACTCCGTGTTCTCGCTCGGCGCCTTCGGGTGGCTGGTGCTTCGGAGGTAGCGGCCATGCTCGGTGTGATTGTTTTCGCCCATGGGTCGCGCGACCCCCTGTGGCGCCAGCCGGTCGAGTCGGTGGCGCAGCAGATCGCGCGCCGCGATGCTTCGGCCGTGGTGTCCTGCGCCTACCTCGAACTCAGCGAACCCGACATCGCCACGGCGGCGCGCCAGCTGGTGGCCCAGGGTGTGACGCGGGTGCGCGTGCTGCCCCTCTTCTTCGGCATGGGCAAGCACGCCCGTGAAGACCTGCCGGTGCTGATGGCCCAGCTGGCCGCCACACACCCCGCCGTGACCTTCGAACAATTGCCCGCCGCTGGCGAAGACCCCCGTCTGACCGCCCTGCTCGCCCAAATCGCGCTGGAGACCGCCGCATGAACCTGCACCAGTTCCGTTTCGTGCAGGAGGCGGTGCGCCGCAACCTGAACCTCACCGAGGCCGCCAAGGCCCTGCACACCTCGCAGCCCGGCGTCTCCAAGGCCATCATCGAGCTGGAAGACGAGCTCGGCATCGAGATCTTCGCGCGCCACGGCAAGCGCATCAAACGCGTGACCGAGCCGGGCCAGCAGGTGCTCAAGAGCATCGACATCATCCTGCGCGAGGTCAACAACCTCAAGCGCATCGGCGAGCAGTACTCGGCCCAGGACAGCGGCACGCTGTCCATCGCCACCACCCACACCCAGGCGCGCTACGTGCTGCCCGGGCCGGTGGCCGCGCTGCGCCAGGCCTACCCCAAGGTCGGCATCAGCCTGCACCAGGGCTCGCCCGACCAGGTGGCCAAGATGCTGATGGAGGAAGTGGCCGAGATCGGCATGGCCACCGAATCGCTGGTGAACTACCCCGAGCTGGTCACGCTGCCCTGCTACGAGTGGCAGCACGTGCTGGTGCTGCCGTTCGACCACCCCTTGCTGGAGCGCGAGCGCATCACGCTCGACGACCTGGCCCAGGTGCCGCTGGTGACCTACCACCCCAGCTTCACCGGCCGCACCCGGATCGACCAGGCCTTCGCCCTGCGCCACCTGCAACCCAACATCGTGCTCGAGGCGATCGACTCGGACGTGATCAAGACCTATGTGAAGCTGGGCATGGGCGTGGGCATCGTGGCCGAGATGGCCATGCAGGGCGAGAACCAGACCCCCGACCTGGTGGCCCGCCCCGCCGCGCAACTGTTTGGCCACAACCTCGCGCGCGTGGCCTTCAAGCGCGGCACCTACCTGCGCCACTTCGTGCTGCGCTTCGCCGAACTGCTGAGCGACCGCCTCTCGCGCGACCTCATCCTGCGCGCCATGAGCGGCACCCCGGACGACTACGAGCTGTGACCCCATGAGTTCCCTCC
>NZ_JBYTAE010000015.1:0-72824 GCF_058787875.1 Hydrogenophaga sp. FW305-3-2-15-A-LB1
GAGGAGGAGGGGCACTGGACGCTGGGGCATGGGGCGAATGGCTGCGAACCATATCGCAGGCCATGCGCACAGCAGTCACAGGAGAATGAAGCGCTCCTATTCAGGATTCAGGCGCTTGTTTTCATGGCCCAAACGCACTTTTGAGTCTCCCAGCCACGGCCTCCACACCCGACGACCGTGCCAGATCCGGTGATGGAGACGTGGGGGGGCATGCCAGCCGCGATGGGCCGGTAAGGTTCACTTCTTCTTGAAGAGGCCGTAGATCACCAGCAGCAGGATCGCACCGATGACGGAGGCGATGAAGCCTACCGGTTCGCCCTGTTGGTAGAAGCCGAGCGCGGAGCCCAGGTAGCCGGCGACGAAGGCGCCTGCCACACCGAGGATGGCGGTCATGATCCAGCCCATGCCATCGTCGCCGGGCTTGAGCGCGCGGGCAATGAAGCCGGCAATGAGACCGATGAAAAGCGTGCCGAGAATGGACATCATGTTGAGGGACCCTCCTGGTTTGTGTGAGAAAGGCCGGTCCGCTTGACCGGCCTGCACAGGATACTCCAGCGCCTCCCGCCAGGGTCTACAGGGTTGTCCCGCCCGGCTCAGGCGCCTGCCGCCGCCTCGATCGCCTCGTGCAGTTCCAGCCAGCGCGCCTCCAGCGTGTCGTTCTCGTCGTTCACGGCCTTGAGGCGGCGGCCCGATTCGGCGATGTCGGCCGGGCTGGCGGGCTGGCTCATGGCGGCTTCCAGGCGCGTTTTCTCCTGGGCGAGTTGCGCCATGCGCTTCTCGGTCTGTTCGAGCTCCTTCTTCAAGGGCTTGGTCTTTTCGGCCACCTGCTGGCGGCGCTGCGCGTCCTGGCGCTTCTGTTCCGGCGTGCGAGCGGGCTCGGGCGCCTTGGGGGCGGCCACCGGAGCGGCTGCGGGCGGCGGCGCGGGGCTGCGCGACTGCCCACGCTGCTCCTGGCGTTGCGCCTCGCGCGATTGTTTGGCCACGTCGAGCAGGTAGCGCTGGTAGTCGTCGAGGTCGCCATCGAAGGGTTCGATGCCTCCGCGCGAGACCAGCCAGAACTCGTCGCACACGGCGCGCAGCAGGGCACGATCGTGGCTGACCAGCATGACGGTGCCTTCGAACTCATTGAGCGCCACGGACAGGGCTTCGCGTGTGGCCAGGTCCAGGTGGTTGGTGGGCTCGTCGAGCAGCAGCAGGTTGGGGCGCTGCCAGACGATCATGCACAGCACCAGCCGCGCCTTCTCGCCGCCGCTCATGCTGCCCACGCTCTGCTTGACCTGGTCGCCCGTGAAGTTGAAGTTGCCCAGGAAGCTGCGCAGGTCCTGCTCGCGCGTGGGCTGTCCGCTCAGGCGCCCTTGCGCGGTGCAGTCGCGCACCAGGCGGATCATGTGCTCCAGCGGGGTGTCGGCGGGGCGCAGCACGTCGAGTTCCTGCTGGGCGAAGTAGCCGATGTTGAGGCCCTTGCCTTCGGTGATCTGGCCCGCCAGCGCCTGCAGATCGCGGGCGATGGTCTTGACCACCGTGGACTTGCCCTGGCCGTTGGCGCCCAGGATGCCGATGCGCTGGCCGGCCAGCACCGAGCGGCTGATGCCGCGCACGATGGCCACCGGCTCGCCGCCGGGCTCGCGCGGCGGGTAGCCGAAGGTGACGCCTTCCATGGCCAGCATGGGGTTGGGCAGGTTCTGCGGTTCGCTGAACTCGAAGTTGAAGTCGGCCTCGGCCAGCACCGGCCCGATCTTCTCCATGCGCTCCAGCGCCTTGACCCGGCTCTGCGCCTGCTTGGCCTTGCTGGCCTTGGCCTTGAAGCGGTCGATGAACTTCTGCAGGTGGGCCATCTTCTCCTGCTGGCGCGCGTACGACGTGGCCTGCAGCGCCATCTGCTCGGCGCGCATGTCCTCGAAGCGGCTGTAGTTGCCGCCATAGCGGTTGAGCAGCGCGCGCTCGATGTGCACGGTGACGTTGGTGATGGCGTCGAGGAACTCGCGGTCGTGGCTGATCACGAGCAGGGTGCCGTCGTAGCGCTTGAGCCAGGCTTCGAGCCAGACCAGGGCATCGAGGTCCAGGTGGTTGGTGGGTTCGTCGAGCAGCAGCAGCTCGCTGGGGCACATGAGGGCGCGCGCGAGCTGCAGGCGCATGCGCCAGCCGCCGGAGAAGCTGTCGACCGGGCGCTCGAGTTCGTCGGTGCGAAAACCCAGGCCGAGGATCAGGGCCTGCGCGCGCGCGGGCGCGTCGTGCGCGCCGGCATCGTGCAAGGCCATGTAGGCGTGGGCCATGCGCTCGCCGTCACCGCTGTCTTCGGCGGCAGTCACTTCCTGCTGGGCTTTCAGCAGCGTGGAGTCGCCTTCGATGACGAACTGCGTGGCGGACATGTCGGTCTCGGGCATGTCCTGCGCGACCTGCGCCATGCGCCATTGCGGGGGCACGTAGAAGTCCCCCTTGTCTTCGTGCAGCGTGCCATCGAGCAGGCGGAACAGGCTGGACTTGCCGGCGCCGTTGCGGCCCACCAGGCCGACTTTTTCTCCCGGGTTGATGGTGCAGGAGGCGCCATCGAGCAAGACCTTCGCCCCGCGGCGAAGGACAACATTCTTCAAAGTGATCATGGAGCGGGCGCCTGCGAGATGGGCAGCGCCAAAAGGGATTCAAGGGTGAGCAGCAGGACCTGGTCGTCGCCTGCGCTGGTTTCGAGCCAGATGGCTTCGAGCTGAGGGAAGGCCGCTTCGAAGTGCTCGCGTTCGTTGCCGATCTCAAGCACCAGCACACCGTCGGGTTTCAGGCAGCGGGCCGCGCCGCGCAGCAGGGCGCGCACGAAGTCCATGCCGTCGCGGCTGCCGGCCGTGTTGCCGTCGAGCGCCAGACCGGGCTCGGCCAGGTACTCGGGCGGCAGCGTGGCCATGCTCTGCGCGCTCACGTAGGGTGGGTTGCACAGGATCAGGTCCCAGGGGCCGCGGCAGGCGGCCAGCCCATCGGACTCGACCAGCCGGATGCGGTGCTGCAGCCCATGCCGATCGACGTTGATGCGGGCCACGGCCAGCGCATCGGGCGAAATGTCGGCGCCGGTGACGCGCACATCGGGGTAGGCCATGGCGGCGAGCACGGCCAGGCTGCCGTTGCCGGTGCACAGGTCGAGCACATCGCGGGACCGCTCGTCCAGCCAGGGGTCGATCGACCCTTCGGCCAGCAGTTCGGCGATGAAGCTGCGCGGCACGATGGCCCGCCGGTCCACGTAGAACGGCACGCCCTGCAGCCAGGCCTCGCCGGTGAGGTAGGCCGCGGGCTCGCGCGTGTCGATGCGGCGCTGGATCAGGGCCAGCACGGCGGATTGTTCTTCGGCCGTCACGCGGCGCCTGGCCAGGGTTTCCAGGTCGCTGTCCAGCGGCAGGCCGAGTTGCCAGAGCACCAGCCAGGCGGCCTCGTCCTGGGCGTTGGTCGTGCCATGGCCATAGGCCAGCTGCGCGGCCTCCAGGCGTTGACGGGCTTGGATGAGGAGTTCGTTCAGGTTCACGGTGGGCTCAAGCAGGCGCACGGGCCTGGGCGTCGAGATGCTCCAGCGTGCGGCGGTAGATGTTCTTGAGCGGTTCGATGTCGGCCACGGCCACGTGCTCGTCGATCTTGTGGATGGTGGCATTGGGCGGGCCCAGCTCGATCACCTGCGGGCAGACCTGCGCGATGAAGCGGCCATCGCTGGTGCCGCCGGTGGTGGACAGCGTGGTGGCCACGCCGACCTCGTCGTGGATGGCCGCGCGCACCGCATCGACCAGCGTGCCCGGTGGCGTGAGGAAGGGCCGGCCTCCGAGCGTCCAGTCGAGGTCGAAGTCGGCGCCGGGCTGCAGGCCGTGGCGCTGCAGCAGCTCGCCGACCCGCTGCTGAAGGCCCTCGGGCGTGGACTCGGTGGAGAAACGGAAATTGAAATCGATCACCACCGTGCCCGGGATCACATTGCTCGCGCCGGTGCCGCCATGGATGTTGCTGATCTGCCAGCTGGTGGGCGGGAAGAATTCATTGCCACCGTCCCACACGGTGGCCGCGAGTTCGGCCAGCGCGGGGGCGGCGAGGTGGATCGGGTTCTTCGCCAGGTGGGGGTAGGCGATGTGGCCCTGGATGCCCTTGACGGTGAGCTTGCCGCTCATGGTCCCGCGGCGCCCGTTCTTGATCATGTCGCCGGTGCGCTCGACCGAGGTCGGCTCACCCACGATGCACCAGTCCAGCCGCTCGCCGCGCTGTTGGAGGGTATTGCAGACGATCACCGTGCCGTCCAGCGCCGGGCCTTCCTCGTCGCTGGTGAGCAGGAAGGCCACGTCGATGGCGGGCGCCGGGTTCGCGGCCACGAACTCTTCGCAGGCCACAACCATGGCCGCCAGCGAGGTCTTCATGTCGGCCGTGCCCCGGCCGAACAGCTTGCCGTCGCGGTGGCTGGGCACGAAGGGGTCGCTGGCCCAGGCGGTCAGCGGGCCGGTGGGCACCACGTCGGTGTGGCCGGCGAACACCAGGGTGGGCCGCCGGCCCTGGCCCAGGCGGGCCCAGAGGTTGGTCACACGAAAGTCGGCCGGGCCGCTCTCGATGGTCTCGCACGCGAAGCCCAGCCGCGCCAGCCGCGCGCCGATCAGCGCCTGGCAACCTTCGTCGCGGGGGGTGACGGAGGGGCAGGCGATCAGGGCTTCGGTCAGGCGCAGGGTATCGGTCATCGGATCAGAATTTGACGTCGAGCGTGAACTCGGTGAAGGTGGCGCTGTCGCCCCCGTCCTCTTCGCTGGCCTGCGCGGCTTCGCTCGCCTTGGTGGCGTTGAAGTCGTTCTGCAGGCGCCAGAGCAGGTTGTTGGGCGAATCGGCGTGGGCCAGGCCCTCGTTGCGCGCGACCAGGCCATCGTTGATCAGGCGGGCCAGGTCCTGCTCGAAGCTTTGCGAGCCTTCGGCCAGCGACTTCTCCATGGCTTCGCGCACACCCGAAAAGTCGGCCTTCTGGATCAGGTCGGCAATCAGCGAGGTGTTGAGCATCACCTCCGTCGCCGGCACGCGCCCACCGGTGTGGGTGCGCAGCAGGCGTTGCGAGACGATGGCACGCAGCGCGGCGGCCAGGTCGCCCAACAACGTGGGGCGCACCTCGACCGGGTAGAAGCTCAGGATGCGGTTGAGCGCCTGGTAGCTGTTGCTGGCGTGCAGCGTGGCCAGGCACAGGTGGCCTGACTGCGCGTAGGAAATGGCGGCCGACATGGTCTCGCGGTCGCGGATCTCGCCGATCAGGATCACGTCCGGCGCCTGGCGCAAGGCGTTCTTCAGGGCGACCTGGAGCGAGGCGGTGTCAGGCCCGATCTCGCGCTGGTTCACCACCGACTTCTTGTTGCGGTAGACGTACTCGATCGGGTCTTCGATCGTCAGGATGTGGCCCGTGGCGCGCTCGTTGCGGTGGTCGATCATGGCCGCCAGCGTGGTGCTCTTGCCCGCGCCGGTGGCGCCGACCATGAGCATGAGCCCGCGTTTTTCCATGATGAGATCGGCCAGCACCGGCGCCACGTTGAGCGAGTCCAGCGGGGGGATCTCGCTCGACACGAAGCGGATCACCACCGCGACGTGGCCGCGCTGGCGGAACGCGCTGACGCGGAAGTTGCCGAGGTTCTCCAGCGGCACGGCCATGTTGAGCTCGCCGGTTTCCTGCAACTCTTCCATGCGGGTGGGCGGCACGATCTCGGCCAGCAGGTTGCGCGGCGCCTCCGGCGGCAGCACCTGGCTGTTGACGGGGATGGTCTGGCCGTTGATCTTGATCATGGCCGGCGCGTGCGCCGTCAGGTACACGTCCGAGGCCTTCTTGTCGGCCATCAGGCGCAGGATGCGCTCCATCGTTCCGCTGCTCATGCCATCTCCCTGTGGGTTGCTCCGGGCCGCCGCTGCCGCCTCAATCGCGCAGGAGGTCGTTCAGGCTGGTCTTGGCGCGGGTCTGCGCATCCACGCGCTTGACGATGATCGCCGCGTACAGGCTGTACTTGCCGCCGTCCTTGGGCAGGTTGCCGCTGATCACGACCGAGCCGGCCGGCACGCGGCCGTAGCTCACCTCGCCCGTGGCGCGGTCGTAGATCGGGGTGCTCTGGCCGATGTACACGCCCATGGAGATGACCGAGTTCTCCTCGATCACCACGCCTTCGACGACTTCGGAGCGGGCGCCGATGAAGCAGTTGTCTTCGATGATGGTGGGGCCGGCCTGCAGCGGCTCCAGCACGCCGCCGATGCCCACGCCGCCCGAGAGGTGCACGTTCTTGCCGATCTGCGCGCAGGAGCCCACCGTGGCCCAGGTGTCGACCATGGTGTTCTCGTCCACGTAGGCGCCGATGTTCACGTAGCTGGGCATGAGGATCGCGCCCTTGGCGATGTAGCTGCCGCGACGGGCCACGGCCGGCGGCACCACGCGCACGCCGGTGGCCTTCATCTCGGCTTCGCTCAGGTGGGCGAACTTGGTCTTGACCTTGTCGAAGAAGCCGAGGTCGCCGGCGCGCATGACTTCGTTGTCCTTCAGGCGGAAGGAGAGCAGCACGGCCTTCTTGATCCACTGGTGCACCGTCCACTGGCCCACGCCTTCGCGCGTGGCCACGCGCAGCTTGCCGTTGTTGAGCTCGGAGATCACATGCTCCACCGCGTCCACCACTTCCTTGGGAGCGGAGGCGGGGGAGAGTTCGGCACGGTTGTCCCAGGCGTTGTCGATCAGGGTTTGCAGTTGTTGGGTCATGGTCTCAGAGGAGCAAGGGTGAAGAAAAGGAGAGAAAGCGGGAGGGCGCCGCGTCAGGCGCGGCGCGACAGGAAGGCCTGGATGCGCCCGGCGGCTTCCAGGCATTCGGCAGGTTCGGCCACCAGGGCCATGCGCACGCGGCCGGTGCCCGGGTTCGCGCCGCCGACCTCGCGGGCCAGGTAGCTGCCGGGCAGCACCGTCACATTGTATTGAGCCAGCAGCTCGCGGGCGAAAGCCTCGTCGGCGCTGAGGCCGGCCGCGGCGTCGGCAAACGAGGCCGGCACGGCGGCCCATAGGTAAAAGGAGGCGTCGGGCAGGGCCACGTCGAGCACCTGGGCCAGCAGCGGCGTGACCTGGGCGAATTTCTCGCGGTACTGGCGCCGGTTGTCCACGACGTGGTCTTCATCGCCCCAGGCCGCCACGCTGGCCGCCTGCACCACCGGGCTCATGGCGCCACCGTGGTAGGTGCGGTAGAGCAGGAAGGGCTTGATCAGCGAGGCGTCGCCCGCCACGAAGCCGCTGCGCAGGCCCGGCACGTTGCTGCGCTTGGACAGGCTGGTGAACATCATCAGGCGGCGGAAGTCGGTGCGGCCCAGGCGTTGCGCGGCTTCCAGGCCGCCCAGCGGGGCGTCGTCGCGGAAGTAGATCTCGCTGTAGCACTCGTCGGAGGCGATCACGAAGCCGTGGCGGTCGCTCAGCTCGAACAGGCGCTGCCATTCGTCCAGCGGCATCACGGCCCCAGCGGGGTTGCCGGGCGAGCACACGAACAGCAGTTGCGTGCGCGCCCAGACCGCCTCGGGCACGCTGTCCCAGTCGGCCGCGAAGTTGCGCGCGGGGTCGCAGGCCACGTAGTGCGGCTCGGCACCGCCCAGGAAGGCCGCGCCTTCGTAGATTTGATAGAACGGGTTGGGCATCACCACGGTGGCGCCCGGGCGCGTCGGGTCGATCACGGTCTGCGCGAACGCGAACAGCGCCTCGCGCGAGCCATTGACGGGCAGCACCTGGGTGGCCGCGTCCAGCGCCACGCCGTAGCGCCGCTGCACCCAGGCGGCACAGGCCTCGCGCAGCGCCGGCGTGCCCGCCGTGGCGGGGTAGCTGCTCAATCCGGTGTCGAGCGAGGCGGCCAGGGCCTGTTTCAGGAAATCGGGCGCGGCGTGCTTGGGCTCGCCGATGCCCAGGCTGATGGGGCGCAGGGCGGGGTTGGGGGTGATGTCGGCAAAGAGCTTGCGCAGCCGCTCGAAGGGGTAGGGCTGCAGGCGCGAGAGCAAGGGGTTCATGGCCGACGATTATCGGGCTTGGCGCAATGGGTGCACCGTACCGTACCCCGGGGCGCATGCACGGTATCATCAGCCACCCCTCCATCGCGCCTGCGATGGAGGAAATGCCTTTGAAATCAAACACTTGGCTATGCCAGGGGGCCTCCCAGCGTGCGTCTCAACTCGATCAAGCTCTCCGGCTTCAAGTCCTTCGCCGAACCCACCAACTTCATGCTCCCGGGCCAGCTCGTGGGTGTGGTCGGGCCCAACGGCTGCGGCAAGTCCAACATCATGGACGCGGTGCGCTGGGTGCTGGGCGAGTCCAAGGCCTCCGAGCTGCGCGGCGAATCCATGCAGGACGTGATCTTCAACGGCACGACCTCGCGCAAGCCCGCCAGCCGTTCCAGCGTCGAACTGGTGTTCGACAACAGCGACCACCGCGCGGGCGGCCAGTGGGGCCAGTTCGGCGAGATCGCGGTCAAGCGCGTGCTCACGCGCGACGGCACCAGCAGCTACTACATCAACAACCAGCCGGTGCGCCGCCGCGACGTGCAGGACGTGTTCCTGGGCACCGGCCTGGGCCCGCGCGCCTACGCCATCATTGGCCAAGGCACCATCAGCCGCATCATCGAGAGCAAGCCCGAAGAATTGCGCCTGTTCCTGGAGGAAGCCGCCGGGGTTTCCAAGTACAAGGAACGCCGCCGCGAGACCGCGCACCGCCTGGCCGACACGCGCGAAAACCTCACGCGGGTGGAAGACATCCTGCGCGAGCTCAACGCCAACCTCGACAAGCTGGAGAAACAGGCCGAGGTGGCCGCGCGCTACAACCACCTGCAGGCCAGCGCCACGCTCAAGCAGCAGCAGCTGTGGTTCCTC
This sequence comes from Hydrogenophaga sp. FW305-3-2-15-A-LB1, assembly GCF_058787875.1. Lineage (NCBI taxonomy): Bacteria > Pseudomonadati > Pseudomonadota > Betaproteobacteria > Burkholderiales > Comamonadaceae > Hydrogenophaga > Hydrogenophaga sp. FW305-3-2-15-A-LB1. Next base: position 8,845 of record NZ_JBYTAE010000015.1, read on the forward strand.
AAGCGCAGCGAGGCCGAGTCGGACCAGGTCAAGGTGAAGACCGATGCCGCCCAGGCGGTCAACGACCTCGAATCGCGCACCGCCGACCTGCGCCGCATCGAATCCGAGCTCGAAACCATCCGCCAGGCCCATTACGCGGCCGGTGATCAGGTGAACCAGGCCCAGGGCAAGCTGTACGAGGCCAGTGCCGAGGTCGGCAAGCTCGAGGCCGAGATCCGCTTCGTGGTCGAGGGCCGCCAGCGCGTCGAACAGCGCCTGGTGCAGCTGAAAGAACAGATGGGCTCCTGGGCCACGCGCAGCCAGGACGCGGCGGTGGAGCTGGAGCAGCTCGCCGAGTCCATGGTGCAGGCCGAGGACCAGTCGGTCGTGCTGGCCGCGCAGGGCGAAGAGCAGTCGGGCGCCTTGCCCGCGCTGGAAGACCACCTGCGCCAGGCTCAGACCCGGGCCAACGAGCAGCGCGCCAGCGTCACGCAGGTGCAGCAGCAGATCCAGGTGCTGGCCGCCGAGCAGCGCAACGTCGAAGAACAGAGCCGCACGCTCAACCAGCGCCGCGAGCGCCTGGTGGCCGACCGCAATGCCCTGGCCGCGCCCGACGAGGCGCGCCTGCTCAGTGCCCAGACCCAGCTGGCCAGCGCGCAGGAGACCGCCGAACTCAACGACGCCGTGCTGCACGAGCTGCAGGACAGCGTGCCCCAGCTCGACGAGGCGCGCCGCGCCGCGCAGCAGGCGGTGAACCAGGAGTCCGCGAAGCAGGCCGACCTGTCGGCCCGCATGGAGGCGCTTAAGGCGCTGCAGGACAAGGTCAAGACCGACGGCAAGTTGAAGCCCTGGCTGGCCAAGCACGGCCTGGACAGCCTGCAGGGTTTGTGGAGCCGCATCCACATCGAAACCGGCTGGGAAAACGCCCTGGAAGCCGCGCTGCGCGAACGCCTGAGTGCGCTGGAGGTGTCTCGCCTGGACATGGTGCGCGCCTTCGGCAACGACGCGCCACCGGCCAAGCTGGCCTTCTACAGCCCACCGCCTGGTGCGGCCGCGAGCAGCAGCGCCACCGGCCTCAAACCCCTGGTGCAATGGCTGCGCCTGAACGACGCCGGCCAACAGGCGCTGTTGGCCGAGTGGCTGCACGGCTGCCTGACGGCGTCCAGCCTGGAAGAGGCGCTGGCCCAGCGCGCGCAGCTGCAGGCCGGCGAGGTGATCTTCGTCGCCAGCGGCCACGCCGTCACCGCGCACAGCGTGAGCTTCTACGCGCCCGACAGCGAGCAGGCCGGCCTGCTGGCGCGGGCCCAGGAAATCGAGAACATCGACAAGCAGCTCAAGGCCCAGGTGCTGATCGCCGAGCAGGCGCGCTCATCCCTGATCCGCGCCGAGGCGGCCTACACCGACGCCTCGCAGCGCCTGGTGAGCGCGCGCCGCGATGCCGCCGAGTCGCGCAGCCGAGCGCACGAGCTGCAGGTGGAAGCCCTGCGCCTGACACAGCTGGCCGAACAGACCCGCGCGCGCAGCGAGCAGATCGGCGCCGACCTGGCCGAAGTGGACGCCCAGCTCGACGAGCTGCAGGAGCGCCGCGTGACGGCCGAGGCCCGCTTCGAAGAGCTGGACATGCAGCTGGCCGACAGCCAGGAGCGCCACGCACAGTTCGACGACAAGGTGATCGAAGCCGAGCGCGCGCTGAACCAGGCGCGCGAGCAGCAGCGCTCGCTGGAGCGCACCGCGCAGGAAGCCGTCTTCGCGCTGCGCAGTCTGCAGGCGCGCCAGAGCGAACTGCAGCGCGCCATGGAAACCGCGGCCACCCAGGAAAAATCGCTGGCGGACGAGCAGCAGCGCGCCAGCGACGAACTCGCCCGGCTGAACGACGCGGCGGCCCAGGCTGGTCTGCAGAACGCCCTGGCCATGAAACTGGAGCGCGAACAGGCCCTGGGCGCGCTGCGCAGCCAATATGACGAACTCACCGCCAAGCTGCGCGCCAGCGACGAGCGCCGCCTGCAGCTGGAACGCGAACTCGAACCGCTGCGCAACCGCATCACCGATTTCCAGCTCAAGGAGCAGGCCGCCCGCCTGGGCGTGGAGCAGTACAGCCAGTTGCTCGAAGAGGCCCAGGCCGATCTGGCGGCGGTGGCGCAAAGCATCACCGAAGGCAATGTGCGGCTCGCCGGCCTGCAGGGCGAGATCGACCGCCTGCACCGCGAGATCCAGTCGCTTGGTGCGGTCAACCTCGCCGCGCTCGATGAACTCACCGCGGCGCGCGAGCGCAAGACCTTCCTCGACGCGCAATCGGCCGACCTGGTCGAGGCCATGAACACGCTGGAAGACGCGATCAAGAAGATCGACAACGAAACCCGCGAACTGCTGGGCAGCACCTTCGAGACCGTCAACGGCCACTTCGGCCGCATGTTCCCCGAGCTGTTCGGTGGCGGCAACGCCAGGCTGGTGATGACCGGCGAGGAGATCCTCGATGCCGGCGTGCAGGTGATGGCGCAGCCGCCCGGCAAGAAGAACCAGACCATCCACCTGCTCTCGGGCGGCGAGAAGGCGCTGACCGCCATCGCGCTGGTGTTCGCCATCTTCCAGCTCAACCCCGCGCCGTTCTGTCTGCTGGACGAGGTGGACGCGCCGCTGGACGACGCCAACACCGAACGCTATGCGAAACTGGTGACCGCCATGGCCAAGGAAACCCAGTTCCTGTTCATCAGCCACAACAAGATCGCCATGGAAATGGCCGAGCAGTTGATCGGCGTGACCATGCAGGAGCAGGGCGTCTCCCGCATCGTGGCGGTGGACATGGAATCGGCCGCCGGCATGCTCGAACCCACCTGATCACACTCCACACCATGAGCACATTGCAAATCGGTCTGGCCATCATGGGCGGTCTCGTACTGGCGGGCCTGGTGGCCTACAACGCCTGGACGACCAGCCGCAGCGCGCCGCGCACGGCTCGCGAACGCAGCGAGGCGCCGCGCGACGAAGCGGCTGGCGACGAGACCCTGCCTTACACGCCGGCGGACCTCTCCGAGCACGAGATCCAGCGCATCGACCCGGTGCTCGGCGACATGCCGGGCGCCCCCGCGCCACCCGATCCGGCGGCGATCGCGCAAGCGGCCGCGGCGGTGAGCCTCAACCCGCTGATGACCCAGCCGCCCGAGAAGCGCCCGGGCCTGGACGCGCTGATCGACGTGATCGCACCGCTGCTGCTGGAACACGAGGTCTCAGGCGACGCCTTGCTCGCCGCGCTGCCGGGCACGCGGCGCGTGGGCAGCAAACCGTTTGCCGTGGAAGGCCAGAGCGAGACCACCGGCGAATGGGAAAGCCCCCGCCTGGGCCAGCGCTACCGCGCGCTGCAGGCCGGCGTGCAACTGGCCAACCGCTCGGGGCCGCTCAACGACATCGAGTTCTCCGAATTCGTGGTGAAGGCCCAGGCCTTCGCCGATGCGGTCGGCGCCTCGCCCGATTTCCCCGACATGCGCGCCGAGGTGGCCCGGGCCCGCGAGCTGGATGCCTTCGCCAGTGGGCACGATGCCCAGCTGGGCTTCACGCTGCGCGCGCGCCGCACTGCCTGGAGCCCGGGCTATGTCGCGCAGCACGCGTCCAAGCTCGGCTTCGTCGCGGGGGCCTTGCCCGGGCGCATGGTGCTCTCGGGCAGCCAGAGCGGCCAGGCACCGATCCTCAGCCTCATGTTCGACCCGCAGGCCGCCATGGCCGAAGACCCCGAACAGACCGCCCTGCGCGAGATCGCGCTCTCGCTCGAAGTCACGCACGTGCCGCGCAGCGAACAACCCTTCGTGCGCATGCGCCAGGCCGCCACGGCGCTGGCCGAGGCCATGGAAGGCGTCGTCACCGACGACGGCGGCCAGCCGCTGTCCACCGACACCATGGACCGCATCGGTGCCGACCTCGAAAGCCTGTACGACGCGCTCGACAGCCGCGACCTGTCCGCCGGTTCCCCGCAGGCGCGCCGACTCTTCTCCTAAATGACCGCTGACCTGTTTGCCGAGCCGCCGTCGCCGGCCGCGCGCGCCGCCGAATTGCGCGCGCAACTGCACCACCACGCCCACCGCTACTACACGCTCGACGAACCGGAGATCCCCGACGCCGAGTACGACAGGCTGTTTCGCGAGCTGCAGGCCATCGAGGCCGCGCACCCCGAGCTGCTTACGCCCGACTCGCCGACCCAGCGCGTGGGCGGTGCGATCCTGAAGGAACTGGTGCCCGTGCGCCACGCGGTGCCGATGCTCAGCATCCGCACCGAGACCGACACCGAAGCCACGGGCGCGGTGGCCTTCGACGCGCGTGTGCGGCGCGAGCTCAAGCTGAGCGAAACCGATCCACCCGTCGACTACCTGGCCGAGCTGAAGTTCGACGGGCTGGCCATGAGCCTGCGTTACGAGCAGGGCGTGCTGGTGCGGGCCGCCACGCGCGGTGACGGCGAGACCGGCGAGGACGTGACCCACAACGTGCGCACCATCGGGCAGATCCCGCTGCGCCTGCCCGAGGGCGTGCCGGAGGTGCTCGAGGTGCGCGGCGAGGTGTACATGCGCCGCGACCAGTTCGAGCAGCTCAACGAACGCCAGCGCGAGAAGATCGCCAGTGGCGCGAAGGGCGAGAAGACCTTCGTCAATCCGCGCAACGCCGCCGCCGGGGCCGTGCGGCAACTCGACTCGAAGATCACGCGCGACCGTCCCCTGAGCTTCTTCGCCTACTCCTGGGGCGAGGTGCTGGGCGATGCCGAGCCGCCTGCGACGCAGTACGACTGGCTCATGCGCCTGAAGGCCTGGGGGTTCCCGGTCGCCGAGCAGACCACGCGCTGCCGCGGTGCCGATGAGCTCGTGGCCTTTCACCGCCGCATCGGCGAACTGCGCGACACGCTGCCGTTCGACATCGACGGCGTGGTCTACAAGGTCGATTCCCTGGCGCGGCAGAAGCAGATGGGCTTTGTCACGCGCGAGCCGCGCTGGGCCGTGGCGCACAAGTACCCGGCGCAAGAACAATTGACCACCGTCCAGGCCATCGACGTGCAGGTCGGCCGCACCGGCAAGCTCACGCCGGTGGCCAAGCTGGCACCCGTGTTCGTGGGCGGTGTCACGGTGACGAACGCCACCTTGCACAACGAGATGGAGGCGCGCCGCAAGGACGTGCGCGTGGGCGACACGGTGATCGTGCGCCGCGCGGGCGATGTGATTCCCGAGGTCGTCTCGGTGCTGACCGACAAGCGCGTCGGCGATCCTCCGCCGTTCACCATGCCCGCCCAATGCCCGGTGTGCGGCAGCGACGCGGTGCGGGAAGAGGGCGAGGCCGACCACCGCTGCACCGGGGGCCTGTTCTGTGCCGCGCAGCGCAAAGAGGCCATCCTGCACTTCGCGCACCGCCGGGCCGTCGAGATCGAGGGCCTGGGCGACAAGCTGGTGGAGCAACTGGTCGACAGTGGCCTGATCAAGACGCTGCCCGATCTCTACAAACTCGGTTTCACCGCCCTGGCCGGGCTGGACCGCATGGCCGAGAAGTCCGCCAACAACATCGTGGCCGCGCTCGAGAAATCCAAGCGCACCACGCTGCCGCGTTTCCTCTTCGGCCTGGGCATCCGCCACGTGGGCGAGGCCACGGCCAAGGAACTGGCGCGCCACTTCGGCCAGCTCGACCGCATCATGGACGCCAGCGTCGAAGCCCTCTCGGAGGTCAACGACGTGGGCCCGGTGGTGGCGCAGAGCATCCACACCTTCTTCGAACAGCCGCACAACCGCGAAGTGGTGGAGCAGCTGCGCGCCTGCGGCCTGAGCTGGGAAGAGGGCGAGCCCGCCGCGCGCGCGCCGCAGCCCCTGGCCGGCAAGACCTTCGTGCTCACCGGCACCTTCCCCACGCTCAGCCGAGACCAGGCCAAGGACCTGCTCGAAGCCGCCGGCGCCAAAGTGGCCGGCTCGGTGAGCAAAAAAACCGACTACGTGGTGGCCGGCACCGAAGCCGGCAGCAAGCTGGAGAAAGCGCAAACGCTGGGCGTGGCGGTGATCGACGAAGCGGCCATGCTGGCGATGCTGGGCACCGAGGCCTGACGCTTCACTCGCCCAGCCGGTAGCTCAGCGTGAGGTTCGCGCGCCAGTGGCGCTGCGTGTTCTCCAGCGGCATGTCCCCGGTCGGCTTCGACACGGCCAGATCGAGGTTGTAGTGCCGGTGGTTGGTCAGCCTCAGGCCCAGGCTGACCGAACTCAGCTGCGCAGGTGCCGGCGTGGCCAGGCGGGCGTACACACGGGCGGCCTCCAGCAGCACGTAGGGTTGCCACTGCCGCAACCAGGTGCCATCGACCGCGAACACGCGGTTGAGCTCCAGGCCCAGACCCCAACCCGAGTCGCCCACCGCTTCACCGGCGCCGTAGCCGCGCGCGAAACGGTTGCCGCCGAAGGACAGCTTCTCGCTGCTGGGCAGGTTGTGCGGGCTGTATTGCATGGCGAAGGACACCGCGGTGCCGAAGCGGTTGGCGAAGCGGTGCTGGTGGCTGGCCTCGGCCTGCAGGCGCGCGAAGTCCAGCTTCGCCGCGCTGGGGCCTGAGAGCCCGGGCACGTTGCTGGTGATGCCCGCGTCGGCGCCGAGGCCCGAGAGCCCATGGGTCAGCCGCAGGTTGAGCTGCACGCTGTCGTTGGGCTTCTGCGCGGTGTAGCTCAACTGGCCGAACACGGCGCGCACCTGGGTGTCGTCGGTCAGCTGTGCGCCGTTGGCGGGGTTGGCGAGGCTGTCGCGCGTGTTCACGCCGTACAGCCCGGTGCTGGCCACCCAGCTGGTTTCCCGTGACAGTTTCAACGGCAGGCTGGCCGTGAGTTCGGCCCGCTCGACCTCGGTTCTTCGCTGCAGCGGGTTGCTCACCCCGAGTTGCTCGTCGGGATCGCCCCGGTAATGCGAAAGCGACCCTCTGACCGACCATCCCCGGCTGCCGAGGACTTGCTCGTAGTGCAGGGCGTTGTACCGGTCGTTGTCCGCCGTGGACAACAGGGTGGAGACACCGAGCTGGCTGCCGGCCACGAGGGGATCGTTCAGCACGCCGGTGACCACGGCGCGCGGATTCGGCTTGCGCGTCTCCAGGCCCACGGCGACGTCATAGGGCTTCTGGTTCGCCTGGATGACCAGTGTGCTGGCCCCGTCGGTGCTCGTGGGCAGTTGCACCTGCGCCTGGATGCCCATGCCCGGCAGGCGGCCGAGCAGGGCGGTGAAGTGTTCGAAAGTGGCCGTGCGCAGCGGCTTCTCATGGCGGATGTGCTCGGCGATCTCGCGCAACCGGGCCTCGGCCTTGCCGGGGTGGCCTTCGATGCGCACCGTCTGCACATGGCCTTCCACGGCCACCACGCGCACCACGCCGTGCTGGAAGTCCTGCTTGGGCACGAAGAAGAACGAGAGCGCGTAGCCGCGCTGCTGGTACAGCGTGGTCGCCTGCTGGGCGCGCGCCACGATGTCGCCCACCGTGACCGACTGCCCGGCCAGCGGCGCGAACAGCGCGGCCACCGTCTCGAAGGGAATCGACTGCACGCCCTCGATGTCGAACTTGCGCGGTGTGAGCCGCGCGTTCAACACCTCGGCGCCTGGTGGGGCGGGGGCCTGCACATCCACGTCCACCCGCACATCCGCGCCCGGCTGCGTGGGCAGCGCGGGGCGGGGCAGGGTGTCCAGCGGGCTGCCGACCGGGGCGAGGGCTTGCGCCCCCGCACCCGTGGCCACCCACCAGGCGGCCCCCGCCAGCAGCAGTGGTCGCGTGAACTGGCTTGGCATGTGCTCCCGCCCTCCGTGCGTCAGCGGCGCAGCGCGCCGGTCAGGCCACCGGTGATGCCACCGAGGGTGTTGGTCAGGGTGGTCGTCAGCGGGGTGGTGGTTCCACCGCCGGCAGCGGCGCCGCCACCCACGGTGGCGGTGATGCCTCCGGTCAGCGCGCCGACGGTGTTGACCACGGGCGCGAGCACGTTGACCGCACCGCCCGTGCTGCCGCCGCCGACGGCGCCGCCGGTCAGGCCGCTCACGGCACCGACGACGGGTGCCAGCACGCCCCCCGCGCCGCCGCCACCGCCCGTGGTGCCGCCCACGGCGCCGCCGATGTGGGCGACCAGGCCGCCGGTCTGGTTGACCACCTCACCCAGGCTGTTGACCACGGGTTGGCTGCCGTTGCCCTGCACACCCACACCCAGCTGTTGCACCGCGCCGCCGGTGGTCACCAGCAGGTTGCCGACGGGTGTGCCGACGCCGGTGGCATCGTTCACCCGGGTCGCCACTTGCGTCACACCGGTGGTGATGGGCACGATCGCGGTGTTGATCGCGCGGCCCACCTGTTCGACCGGGCTGACGGCGCCGCCGTTGGCGGGCCCGCTCACCAGGTCACCCGTGTGGCCGAGCGTGCGCGAGGTGTTGCCGAGGACCTCGCCCACATCCCGGGTGAGCGGCGTGTTGCTGCCTGCGAGCTTCCCGCCCGCCTGGCCCACGGCCGCTGAAACGGGGTCGATGACGCGGTCCACCACGGGACCCAGGCCCGTGGCCTTGCCCACGGTCTGCGTGGCGCCCACGCCGGTGTTCACCACCGTCTCCACCACCTTGCTGGCGCCGCCCAGCAACTGGTTGGCCGGGCCCGTGCCCAACTGCGTTTCCAGACCCTGCCCCACGCGGCTGACCACCTGGCCGGCCTGATCCACGGCCTGGCCCGCGACGTTGGTCACCGGACGCAGGGCCGAAGTGGCCGGGTTCTGGCCCAGGCCGGTGACGACGTCACCCGCGCTGGACACCGCGTTGCCCGCCTGATCCACCGCGCCGCCCAGGCCGGCCGCGGTGACGCCCAGGGGGTTGTCGACCTTGCCGATCTGGCCGACGCCGTTGGCCACCGCCGAACCCAAGGCGCTGACCACGCCGCCGGTGTGGCCGACCACGCCATCCACGCCTTGCGCCGAGGCACCGCCCACCAGGGGTTTGACCACGTTGGACACCGTGCCGCCCAGGCCGGAGACGGCCTGGCCCAGGTCGGTGACCGTGTTGCCTTGCTCGCGCACGACCGCGGCCAGCGGGGAGCTGCTGGTGCCACCACCGCTTCCCCCACCGCCATTGCCGCCACCACCACCACCACCCGAGCCTCCGCCCGAGGAAACGGCCGCGCCGTCGCCGGCGGTGTTGAGTGAACCCGTGCCAGAGCACCCGCCAAGGACCAGCAGGGCCGCAGCGAGCACGGTCAAGCCGGCCCGAGCCGGGCCGTGGGAACGATCGATAATCCTTTTCATGGATATCCTCCTGGTAAAAAATAAAGCAAGTGCAGACACCCCCGGCCAATTCCGGGGGCGGTTGCCAGCAATTCATCGACGGGTCGGGAAACAACATTAATTTGTTTCACCTTGCCTCGGAATTAATTCCCGGTGCGGACATCCGGTGCGAAATGGCTGACTCCCGCGACCAGTCTAGAGACTGTTGTTGCAATTCGCAGCAGGGTTTCCTTGCTCAGAAAGAGCGGCTCAATCTCGCTGCATCCGGACGGCATGGGGCCCTTTGACGAAGGGAAAGCTGTATTGCAACGGGAAATGCAAACTTTATTCAACAGGGCAATCTGTCTTTCATTTCAATTTCCATAGAATGATTTTCCAATTGGTCAAATTTGAACGAGCGGCAGAAATCCCAATGTCCCGCGACTTTTGACACGGCAGCGGCATCACCCATTCCCACTTCCAATTCCACATCGGAGCGACATGAGCATCCAGACCATCCTCAAAATGGGGGATCCGCGCCTGCTGCGGCACGCCCAGCCCGTCACCTCGTTCGACACCCCCGAGCTGCACCAGCTCGTGGTCGACCTGCAGGACACCATGGCCGCGGCCCACGGCGCCGGCCTGGCCGCGCCGCAGATCGGGGTTGATCTGCAGGTGGCGCTGTTCGGCAGCGGCCTGCCCAACCCCCGCTACCCCGATGCGCCGCCGGTGCCGCGCACGGTGCTGATCAACCCCGTGATCACGCCGCTGGGGGACGAAGAGGAGGAAGACTGGGAAGGTTGCCTGTCGGTGCCGGGCATGCGTGGCGTGGTGCCGCGCTGGCGGCGCATCCGCTACCAGGGCTTTGACGTGCAGGGCCGTTCGATCGACCGCGAAGCCGAAGGCTTTCACGCCCGCGTGGTGCAGCACGAATGCGACCACCTCTGGGGCACGCTGTACCCGATGCGGGTGCGCGACTTCCGCCGCTTCGGCTTCACCGAGGTGCTGTTCCCCGGTCTGGCGGCCGCCGAAGACGACTGAAAAACCGCCTCCAAACGGCTGTTACAAACCGCGCCGCAGTTGAAACGTATTGAAATATCCAGTCAGCGAAATCGACTAGAGTCAGTCCCCGGCATAACAACCGAACAGGGACTCCCTTTCCATGAAGCGAATGCTTGTCGTGGCGGCCAGCGCGGCCGTACTGAGCGCCTGCAGCGTGACCAAGCCGCCCGCCACTGTGCCGGTGGACTTGCCGTCCACCTGGTACGCACCGCCGCTGGCACACCAGGGCAGCACCGAACAGCTCACCGCCTGGTGGAGCCGGTTCGATGACCCGGTGCTGACCGACTGGGTGGCGCGCGCGCAGGCCCAAAGCCCTTCCGCCGCATCGGCACGCGCACAGGTGTTCGCCGCCCGCGCGGCACGCCTGGGTGTGGAGGCCGAGACCGGCCCGCAGCTCAACGCGGTGGCCAACGCCAGCCGCGGCCGCACCGATCCGACCCAGCCGCTGGGCACCTCGTTGAATGCCGGCCTGCAGGCCTCATGGGCGATCGACCTGTGGGGCGGCAACGAGGCCCGCCGGGGCAGCGCCGAGGCGCAACAGGAAGCGGCCGGCGCCGGCTGGCACCAGGCCCGCGTGCTGGTGGCCTCGGAACTCGCGCAGCTGTACTTCGCCCAGCGCCTGTGCCGCGAGCAACTGGCGGTGGCCGCGCGCGACCGCGACTCGCGCGCCGTGACAGCCGAGAACAACGCGGTCTCCGAACGCGCCGGCCTCACGGCGCCGGCCGTGGCCGCGCTGGCGCGCGCCAGCGGTGCCGAGGGCTCCGCGCGCTTCCGGCAACAGGACGAAGTCTGCGAGCGCCAGGTGAAGTCGCTCACCGCGCTCACCGGCGTGCCCGAGCCCGACGTGCGGCAGCGGCTGACCGCCGCGCCCGACCTGCAGGCACTGCTGCAATCCCCGCGCATGGACCAGTTGCTGTCGGTGAACGCCGTGCCGGCCGAGGTGATCCGCCAGCGCCCCGACGTGTACCGCGCCCAGCGCGACCTCGTGGCGGCGAGCGAAGATGTGGGCGTGGCCCGCGCCGCCTTGCTGCCCAGCCTGTCGCTCTCGGGCAGCCTGCTGCGCAACCGCTTTTCGGGCGGCGGCACCGAGGGCACCTTCAACACCTGGTCGGTCGGCCCGCTCACGCTGAGCATGCCGCTGCTCGGGCGCGATGCCCTGCGCGCCAACACCGACAGCGCCCAGGCGCGCTACGAAGCCGCCGCCATCGCCTACGCCGGCACCTTGCGCCAGGCCGTGGCCGAGGTGGAGCAGGCGCTGGTGAGCATCTCCAGCCTGCGCGAGCGCGTGGCCTCCACCGACACCGCCGTGGCCGGCTACGGCCAGTCCTTCCAGGCCACCGAGGCGCGCTACCGCGTGGGCCTGGCCAGCCTGAACGAGCTGGAAGAGGCGCGCCGCCTCAAGCTCGCGGCCGACAGCAGCGCCGTGGCCCTGCAGCAGGAACGCATCAACGCCTGGATCCAGTTGTACGTCGCCCTCGGTGGCGGCTTCGACCCCGTGAACAACCCCGACGCTCTCAAAGACCCATCATGAACGCCGTTCCTCCGCAATCGCGCAAACGCTGGCTCTGGCTGGCCATCGCCCTGGCCGTCGTCCTTCTGGGCGTGTTCTGGGTCTTCATCAAGAAGCCGGGCAACGCCGACGCGCCCACGCCCGCCGCCGAAGCTGCGCCAAGGCCCTCGCTCACCGTCACCGTGGCCAAGCCCACGCGCGGCAACCTGCCGATCCGCCTGCAGGCCAACGGCAACATCACGGCCTGGCAGGAAGCCAGCGTGGGTGCCGAGGTCAACGGCCTGCGCCTGGCCTCGGTGAACGTGAACGTGGGCGACGTGGTGCGCAAGGGCCAGGTGCTGGCCGTGTTCGCCAACGAAACCACCAAGGCCGACAGCCTGCAGAGCCAGGCCAGCCTGGCGCAGGCCGAGGCCAGCTTCGAGAACGCCAAGGCCGACGCCGACCGCGCGCGCTCGATCCAGGACACCGGTGCGCTGTCGAAATCGCAGGTGGCGCAGTACCTCACGCAGGAACGGGTGGCCCGCGCGCAGTTCGAGGCCGCCAAGGCCGCCTTCGGCGCGACCGAGGTGCGACTGGGCAACACGCGCGTGCTCGCGCCCGACGACGGCGTGATCTCCGCGCGCACCGCCACCGTGGGTGCGGTGGTGGGCGCCGGTCAGGAGCTGTTCCGCATGGTGCGCCAGAGCCGCATGGAATGGCGCGGCGAGGTCACGCCCAACGAGGTGGGCCGCATCCGCGTCGGCCAGAAGGTGCAGGTCACGGGGGCCACCGGCCTGGAGATCAACGGCCAGGTGCGCGCCATCGCGCCCAGCGCCGACCCGCAGACGCGCAACATCCTGGTCTTCGTGGACCTGCCGCGCCACGCCGAACTCAAGGCCGGCACCTTCGCCAAGGGCAGCTTCGACCTCGGGCAGAGCGAGGCGCTCACCGTGCCCAGCCAGGCCATCGTGGTGCGCGACGGCAGCAACTACGTGTTCGTGGTCGACGCGCAGAGCAAGGCCAACCAGCGCAAGGTGCAGACCGGGCGGCGGGTGGAGGAGCGCGTCGAGGTGCTCGAAGGCCTCAAGGCGGACGAGGCGGTGGCGGTGCAGGGTGCGGGCTTCCTGAACGAAGCCGACCTGGTCAAGGTCGTTCAGTGAGGGCGCGGCCATGAACGTCTCCGCCTGGTCCATCAAGAACCCCATCCCGGCGGCGATGCTGTTCGTCATGCTCACGCTGGCGGGCCTGTTCTCCTTCAAGCAGATGAAGGTGCAGAACTTCCCCGACCTGGACCTGCCCACCATCACCGTGGTGGCGGCGCTGCCGGGCGCCTCGCCCAACCAGCTCGAAAACGACGTCGCCCGCATCATCGAAAACAGCCTGGCCTCGCTGCAGGGCCTCAAGCACATCTACACCAAGGTGCAGGACGGCACGGTCTCGCTCACGGTCGAGTTCCGCATCGAGAAGAACACCCAGGAAGCGCTGGACGACGTGCGCTCGGCGGTGGCCAAGGTGCGCAGCGAGCTGCCCACCGACCTGCGCGATCCCATCGTCAACAAGGTGGAGCTGGCCGGCGGCGCGGTGCTGGCCTACACGGTGTCCTCCGACAAGATGGACGCCGAGGCCCTGTCCTGGTTCGTTGACAACGACGTGTCCAAGCAGCTGCTGTCGGTGACCGGCGTGGGCGCTGTCAGCCGCGTCGGTGGCGTGGACCGCGAGGTGCAGGTGCTGCTCGACCCGCTCAAGCTGCAGTCGCTGGGCACCACCGCCACCGACGTGTCGCGCCAGCTGGCGCGCGTGCAGATCGAGAGCGCGGGCGGCCGGGTGGATTTGGGCGGCAGCCAGCAGCCGCTGCGCACCTTGTCGCAACTGGCCTCGGCCGAGGCGCTGTCGAAGATGGAAATCGCGCTCAGCGATGGCCGCCGCATCCGCCTGGACCAGATCGCCGAGGTGCGCGACACCGTGGCCGAACCGACCGCCGCCGCCTTCCTGGACGGCAAGCCGGTGGTGGGCTTCGAGGTCGCGCGCAGCCGGGGCGCGAGCGAGATCGAGGTGGGCGACGGGGTGCGCGCGCGCCTCAAGGACCTGCAGACGGCGCGGCCCGACCTGAAGATCACCGAATCGTTCGACTTCGTGACGCCGGTGAAAGAAGAGTTCGACGCCTCCATGACGCTGCTCTACGAGGGCGCCTTGCTCGCCGTGCTGGTGGTGTGGCTCTTCCTGCGCGACATCCGCGCCACCATCGTCTCGGCCGTGGCCCTGCCGCTGTCGGCCATCCCGGCCTTCATCGGCATGTACTACATGGGCTTCACCATCAACGTGGTGACGCTGCTGGCGCTCTCGCTGGTGATCGGCATTCTGGTGGACGACGCCATCGTGGAGGTGGAGAACATCGTGCGCCACATGCGCATGGGCAAGTCACCGTACCAGGCCGCGATGGAGGCGGCCGACGAGATCGGCCTGGCGGTGATCGCCACCACCTTCACCCTGATCGCGGTGTTCCTGCCCACGGCCTTCATGGCGGGCATTCCGGGCAAGTTCTTCAAGCAGTTCGGCTGGACCGCCGCGCTCGCGGTGTTCGCCTCGCTGGTGGTGGCGCGCGCGCTCACGCCGATGATGGCGGCCTACATCCTCAAGCCCTTCGTGTCCCGGGAGATGCCGCGCTGGGCGGCGTCCAACCCCGTCACCGCCGCGGCCTGGCGCTGGGTCAACAACCAGGAGGAGCCCGGCTGGCTCAACACCTACCAGAACTGGGCGCGCTGGTGCATCCGCCACCGCTGGATCACCAGCATCGGCGCGGGCCTGTTCTTCGTCGGCTCGCTGCTGCTGATCCCGCTGCTGCCGCAGGGCTTCATCCCGCCCGACGACAACTCGCAGACCCAGGTGTTCCTGGAGCTGTCTCCCGGCGCGACGCTGGAACAGACCATCGCCACGGCCGAGCGCGCGCGGGTGCTGGTGGCGGCGGTGCCGCACGTGCGCTCGGTCTACACCACCATCGGCTCGGGCACGGCCGGCACCGACCCGTTCGCGCCGCAGGGCGCGGCCGAGTCGCGCAAGGCCGCGCTGACCATCCAGCTCGACCCGCGCGGCGAACGGCCGCGCAAGCAGGGCATTGAAAACCAGCTGCGCGAGGCGATGTCGAACCTGCCGGGCGTGCGCAGCAAGGTGGGCCTGGGCGGCTCGGGCGAGAAATACATCCTCACGCTCACCGGCAGCGATGCCCATGCGCTGAGCACCGCGGCGCGCGCCATCGAGCGCGACCTGCGCACCATCCAGGGGGTGGGCAGCATCCAGTCCACGGCCGCGCTGGTGCGCACGGAAATCATCGTCACGCCCGACCTCGCGCGCGCCGCCGAACTCGGCGTCACGAGCTCGGCCATCGCCGAAACGCTGCGCATCGCCACCGTGGGCGACTACGACAACGCCTTGCCCAAGATGAACCTGCCCGAGCGGCAGATCCCCATCGTGGTCAAGCTGGACGTGGGCGCGCGGCACGACCTCGAGGTGCTCAACCGCCTCGCGGTGCCCGGCAGCAAGGGCCCGGTGATGCTGGGGCAGGTGGCCCAGCTCGACTTCGGCGGCGGGCCGGCGGTGATCGACCGCTACGACCGCGCGCGCAACATCAACTTCGAGGTGGAGCTCGCGGGCATCGCGCTGGGCGACATGAAGATGGCGGTGGAAAAGCTGCCCAGCCTGCGCAACCTGCCACCGGGAGTGTCGGTGCTGGAGATCGGCGACGCGGAAGTGCAGGGCGAGCTGTTCGCCAGCTTCGGCCTGGCGATGCTGACCGGCGTGTTGTGCATCTACATCGTGCTGGTGCTGCTGTTCAAGGCGTTCCTGCACCCGGTGACCATCCTGGCGGCGCTGCCGTTGTCGCTGGGTGGGGCTTTCGTGGCGCTTCTGCTGGCGAACAAGAGTTTTTCCATGCCTTCGCTGATCGGTCTGATCATGCTGATGGGGGTGGCGACGAAGAACTCGATCCTGCTGGTGGAGTACGCGATCGAGGCGCGGCGCGAGCACGGGTTGAGCCGGCTCGACGCGATCCTGGACGCCTGCCACAAGCGGGCCCGGCCGATCGTGATGACGACCATTGCCATGGGCGCGGGCATGTTGCCGATCGCGATTGGCTGGGGCGCGGCCGATGGCAGCTTCCGTTCACCGATGGCGGTGGCGGTGATCGGCGGCCTGATCACCTCGACCTTCCTGAGCTTGTTGGTGATTCCGGCGGTGTTCACCATCGTGGACGATGTGTCGCTGTGGTTCGCTGGCTTGTTCCGGCGCAAGCCGGCGGCCGATGGGCATGACCCTGTGGAGACGGGGACCCTTCGCGCCTAGTCCGTTGGAGGATCAGGGGGACGGCGGTGCGCTCAGCTCCGCGAATGTCCCCCGAGTCGGCTTCGCCGCCTCTCCTCCTTTACTTCGCTGCGCTGAACGCACCGCCGTCCCCCTGATCCTGCCGACGGGTTGGCCCATGGTCGGTGGTGTGCCAAGAGCACTTCCAAGCCCGCGAGGGTGGGTGTTCTGCGCAGCGGGGTAAAGGAGGAGGCGGCACCAGCCGCCGGGGGACACCCGCGGAGCAGGGCACCCGCCCTCGCGGGCCGCCAACCAAGTCAGCCCTCAAGCGTCTCCAGAAGCTCCGTCTCGATCTCGATCTGCCGCTTGTTCATCTGCAACTGCGCGCCACTGATCAGGAAGGTATCTTCCACCCGTTCCCCCAGGGTGGTCACCTTGGCGAGCTGCACGTTGATGTCGTAGCGCGCCAGCACCCGCGTGATGCCATAAAGCAGCCCAGCGCGGTCACTCGCCGAGACCGACAGCAGCCAGCGCTGCGCCTTCTCGTCCGGCCGCAGATCCACCCGCGGCGTGATCGGAAAACTCTTCACACGGCGCGAAAGCCGGCCCTTGGTCGGCGCGGGCAAGGGGCCGCGTTCGTCGATCGTCTGCGCCAGGTTGTTCTCCACCATCGCGATCAGCTCGCGGTAGTGCTCCGACATCGTCGGTGCCACCACCTGGAAGGTGTCCAGCGCATGGCCGGTCAGCGTGGTGTGCACGCGCGCGTCCAGGATGCTGAAGTGCGAACTGTCGAAATAACCGCAGATGCGCACGAACAAATCGGGCTGGTCGGGCGCATACACCAGCACCTGCAGGCCCTCACCCTCGGGCGAGATGCGCGCGCGCACGATGCACTTGTCAATCGGCTTCTCGGCCCCTTCTTCCAGCTTGGCCGCGGGCTTGGCCGCCGCCTGCGCGATCTGGCGAGAGAGCACCCGCGTGTGCCACGCGATCTCGTCGGCCTGGTGGCGCATGAAGTAGCTCACGTCCAGCGTGTCCCACAGCGCCTTGTGCGCCTGGTGGGGCAGGGCGTGCAAGGCCAGCATGGACAGCGCCTCGCGCTTGCGGCCTTCGATCACCGCCCCGGGGTCGGGCGCCCGGCCACCCAGCGCGCGCAAGGTGTAGCGGTACAGGTCTTCGAGCAGCTTGCCCTTCCAGGCGTTCCACACCTTGGGGCTGGTGCCCCGGATGTCGGCCACCGTGAGCAGGTACAGCGCCGTGAGGTAACGCTCGTTGCCCACGCGCCCGGCGAAGGCGGCGATCACGTCGGGGTCGCTCAGATCCTCCTTCTGCGCCATGCGGCTCATGGTGAGGTGCTCGGCCACCAGGTACTGGATCAGCTTCGTGTCTTCGCGGTCGATGCCGTGCTGGTGGCAGAAGGTGCGCACGTCGCGCGCGCCCAGGTCGGAATGGTCACCGCCCCGGCCTTTGGCAATGTCGTGGAACAGCGCCGCCACGTAGAGGATCCAGGGCTTGTCCCAGCCGGCCGCGAGCTGCGAGCAGAACGGGTACTCGTGCGAGTGCTCGGCGATGAAGAAGCGGCGCACGTTGCGCAGCACCATCAGGATGTGCTGGTCCACCGTGTAGACGTGGAACAGGTCGTGCTGCATCTGCCCCACGATGTGACGGAACACCCAGAGGTAGCGCCCGAGCACGGAAGTCTGGTTCATCAGCCGCATGGCGTGCGTGATGCCCTCGGGCTCCTTCAGGATCTGCAGGAACTGCGCGCGGTTGACCGGGTCGGCGCGAAAGCGCGCGTTCATCACCGGGCGGGCGTTGTACAGCGCGCGCAGGGTGCGCGCCGACAGGCCCTTGATGCCCACGGTGGTCTGGTAGAGGTGGAAGGTTTCCAGGATGGCGTGCGGCTGCTGCACGTACAGGTTGTCGCTCGCCACCTCGAGCATGCCGCCCTTGTCGAAGAAACGTTCGTTGAGCGGGCGCAGGCGGTCCACGCCGGCCACGTCACTCTGCAGCCGCTCCTGGATGTTGAGCAGCAGGATCTGGTTCAGCTGGGTCACGGCCTTGGCCGCCCAGTAGTAGCGCTTCATCAGCGCCTCGCTGGCGCGGCGCGTGCCCTTGGCGCTGCTGGCCATGCCGGCCGGCACCTGGGCCTTGAAGCCGAAGGACTCGGCCACGGCGTTCTGCAGGTCGAACACCAGCCGGTCTTCGCGGCGGTGGGCCAGCAGGTGCAGGCGCGCGCGGATCAGGCTCAGCAGGGCCTCGTTGGCCTTGATCTGCCGCGCCTCCAGGGGCGTGGCCAGGCCCTTGCGGGCCAGTTCGTCCCAGCTGCGGCCCAGGCCGGCGGCCTTGGCCACCCACAGGATGATCTGCAGGTCGCGCAGGCCACCGGGCGACTCCTTGCAGTTGGGCTCCAGGGAGTAGGGCGTGTTCTCGAACTTGGTGTGGCGCTGGCGCATTTCCAGCGTCTTGGCCACGAAGAAGGCCTTGGGGTCCATGGCCTCGGCCAGCTGGTTCACCAGGGTGGAAAAGGCGTTCTTGCTGCCCGCGATGAGCCGGCATTCGAGCAGCGAGGTCTGCACCGTCACGTCTTTCGCCGCCTCGTCCACGCAGTCGGCGATGGTGCGCACGCTGGAGCCGATCTCCAGGCCCAGGTCCCAGCAGGCGCCGATGAAGCCTTCCAGGCGGGCCTTGAGCGCGGCGTCGTCGTCGGGCCGGCTGCCGTCGGGCAGCAGCACCAGCACGTCCACGTCGGAATGGGGAAACAACTCGCCGCGCCCGAAACCGCCCACGGCGATGAGCGAGAAACCGGGCCCGAAGCCCGCCAGGGACCACAGCTCGCGCAGGGTCTGGTCGGTCAGGCGGGAGAGTTGCTGCAGCGCCTTGCGCACGCCCCGGGTGGACGAGCCCTGCACGCCCAGCTGGTCGAGCAGGGCGGCCTTGTCCGTGCGGTATTGCTGCCGCAGGGTGCCGAGGTCGGGCGCGGCGGGCACCGGCGCGGGCGCCATGGCCTCAGGCAAGGGCGGGCGCCGGTGTCACGAAGGCGGGCGCGGGCAGGCTGCCGGCCGACAGGGTGAGCACCTCGTAGCCGGTCTCGGTGACCAGCACGGTGTGTTCCCACTGGGCCGAGAGCGAGCGGTCGCGCGTGACGATGGTCCAGCCGTCGCCCATTTCCTTGATGTCGCGCTTGCCGGCGTTGATCATGGGCTCGATGGTGAAGGTCATGCCGGGCTTGAGCTCGTCCAGCGTGCCGGGGCGGCCGTAGTGCAGCACCTGCGGGTCTTCGTGGAAGCGCTGGCCGATGCCGTGGCCGCAGAACTCGCGCACCACCGAGAAACCGTTGCCCTCGGCAAAGGTCTGGATCGCGTGGCCGATGTCGCCCAGGCGGATGCCGGGGCGCACCATCACGATGCCCTTCCACATCGCCTCGTAGGTCACCTGGCAGAGCCGGCGCGCCTGCACCGAGCAGGCGGCCTCGCCGCCGATCAGGAACATGCGGCTGTTGTCGCCGAACCAGCCGTCCTTGATCACCGTCACGTCGACGTTGAGGATGTCGCCCTTCTTGAGCGGTTTTTCGTTCGGGATGCCGTGGCAGACCACGTGGTTGATGGACGTGCACAGGTGGCCCGGGTAGGGCGGGTAGCCGCTGGGCTGGTAGCCGATGGTGGCCGAGACGGTGCCCTGCTGCTTCATGTACTCGGCCGCCAGGCGGTCGATTTCCAGCGTGGTGATGCCCGGCTGGATCAGCGGCGTGAGGTAGTCCAGCACTTCGGACGCCAGGCGGCAGGCCGTGCGCATGCCCGCGATGCCGGCTTCGTCTTTGTAGGTGATGCTCATGGGGTGCGATTATCCCATCTGACCCCGTCTGGAGGGCCCTCGGCAAGGCAAGGCCATGGGGGCGGCCGGGTAAAATTCCGGGTTTTCCACCTGCCGCCGGCGGGTCAACGCACCTCAGGCTCCCAACGTGTCCCTGCACCTGCGCTTTTTTGAAGGCGGCAACGCCGTCAGCGACTTCAAAGTCCAGCAGCTCCTGCCCCGCCTCGCGGGCATTTCCGACAAGATCAACGGCCTTTCGGCCCGCTTCGTGCACCTGGCGAGCTTCGACGGCGAGCCCGACGCGGCCACGCTGCAGCGCGTGGGCGAGCTGCTGACCTACGGCGAACCTGGCACCCCGGCGCACGCCCAGCTGGAAACGGCCGGCGCGCCGGCCCTGCTGGTGATGCCGCGCCTGGGGACGGTCTCGCCCTGGGCCTCCAAGGCGACCGACATCGCCCACAACTGCGGGCTGAGCCTGCACCGGGTGGAGCGCCTGGTCGAGTACCGGGTCGGCCTCAAGTCCGGCCTGCTGGGCAAGAAGGCCAGCCTGTCCGAAGAGCAGCTGCGCGCCGTGGCCGACCTGCTGCACGACCGCATGACGGAAAACGTCTCGCTCGACCGCAGCCAGGCCCAGGCCCTGTTCACCGAGCTGCACCCCGCGCCCATGGAGCAGGTGGACGTGCTCGGCGGTGGTCGCACCGCGCTGGAGCGCGCCAACGCCGACTGGGGCCTGGCCCTGGCCGACGACGAGATCGACTACCTCGTCAACGCCTTCAACGGCCTCAATCGCAACCCGACCGACGTCGAACTGATGATGTTCGCGCAGGCCAACAGCGAGCACTGCCGCCACAAGATCTTCAACGCGCAGTTCACCATCGACGGCGTGGCGCAGGACAAGAGCCTGTTCGGCATGATCCGCCACACCCACCAGCAGGCGCCGCAGCACACCGTGGTGGCCTACTCGGACAACGCCTCCATCATGGAAGGCAGCGTGGTCGAGCGTTTCGTGGCCCGCGCCGGCGGCGACGTCTCGCCGGCCTACGCCGCCGAAACCGCCACGCACCACGTGCTGATGAAGGTGGAGACCCACAACCACCCGACCGCCATTTCCCCGTTCCCGGGCGCCTCCACCGGCGCGGGCGGCGAAATCCGCGACGAGGGCGCCACCGGCCGGGGTTCCAAGCCCAAGGCCGGCCTGACCGGCTTCACCGTTGGCAAGCTCTGGGGCGGCCTCTCCGACCAGCCGGGCGGCAAGCCCGAGCACATCGCCAGCCCGCTGCAGATCATGACCGAGGGCCCCCTGGGCGGCGCGGCCTTCAACAACGAGTTCGGCCGGCCCAACCTGCTGGGCTACTTCCGCGAGTACGAGCTGGCGGTGGACGGCGTGCAGCGCGGCTACCACAAGCCCATCATGATCGCCGGCGGTGTCGGCGTGATCGACGCCATCCAGACGAAGAAGATCGAATTCCCGGCCGGCTCGCTGCTCATCCAGCTCGGCGGCCCGGGCATGAAGATCGGCATGGGCGGCAGCGCGGCCAGTTCCATGGCCACCGGCACCAACGCCGCCTCGCTGGACTTCGACTCCGTGCAGCGCGGCAACCCCGAGATCGAGCGCCGCGCGCAGGAGGTCATCAACCACTGCTGGCAGCAGGGCGAGAACAACCCCATCCTGGCGATCCACGACGTGGGCGCGGGCGGCCTCTCCAACGCCTTCCCCGAACTCACCAACGACGCCGGCCGGGGCGCGCGCTTCGACCTGCGTGCCGTGCCGCTGGAAGAAAGCGGCCTGGCGCCCAAGGAAATCTGGTGCAACGAGAGCCAGGAGCGCTACGTGCTGGCGATCGCTCCCGAATCGCTGGCCACGTTCCAGGCCTTCTGCGAGCGCGAGCGCTGCCCGTTCGCCGTGATCGGTGTGGCGACCGAAGAGCGCCAGCTGGTGCTGGCCGATGAGGGCGCGCCGAGCCCTGTGGACATGCCGATGAACGTGCTGCTGGGCAAACCGCCCAAGATGCACCGCGACGTGAAAAGCGTGGCGCGCCAGGCGGCCCCGCTGGCGCTCACCGGTGTGAACCTGCAGCAGGCCGTGATCGACGTGCTCAGCCACCCGACTGTGGCCTCCAAGCGTTTCCTCATCACCATCGGCGACCGCACCGTGGGCGGCCTGTCGCACCGCGACCAGATGGTCGGCCCCTGGCAGGTGCCGGTGGCGGACTGCGCCGTGACGCTGGCCGACTACAAGGGCTTCGCGGGCGAGGCCATGAGCATGGGCGAGCGCACGCCGCTGGCCGCGCTCGACGCCGCCGCGTCGGGCCGCATGGCGGTGGCCGAGGCCATCACCAACCTGCTGGCCGCGCCCATCGAGCTGCCGCGCGTGAAGCTCTCCGCCAACTGGATGGCCGCCTGCGGCGAACCGGGCGAAGACGCCGCGCTGTACGAGACCGTCAAGGCCGTGGGCCTGGAACTCTGCCCGGCGCTGGGCATTTCCATCCCGGTGGGCAAGGACAGCCTGTCCATGCGCACCCAATGGAGCGAAGGCGGCGAGACGAAGAAAGTGACTTCGCCGGTCAGCCTGATCGTGAGCGCCTTCGCCACGCTGGCCGACGTGCGCGGCACGCTCACGCCGCAACTCAACAATGCGCTCGAAGACACCACGCTGGTGCTGATCGACCTCGGCAAGGGCCGCCACCGCATGGGCGGCAGCGTGCTGGCCCAGGTGCTGGGGCAGGGCGGGGGCGAGGTGCCCGACCTGGACGACGCCCAGGACCTGGTGAGCCTGGTCAACGCGGTGAACGCGCTGCGGGCCCAGGGCCAGATCCTGGCCTACCACGACCGCAGCGACGGGGGCCTGCTGGCGGCGGCCGCCGAAATGGCCTTCGCCGGCCACGTGGGCGTGGCGCTCAACGTGGACCTGCTCGTGACCGAAGGCGATGGCATCAGCGACAGCCGCGCCGAGATGGGCGACGCCAAGAACTGGGCCGGCCAGGTCAGCGCGCGCCGCGAGGAACTCACGCTCAAGGCCTTGTTCAGCGAAGAGCTGGGCGTGCTGCTGCAGGTGCGCACCGAGGACCGCAACGCCGTGATGCAGACCCTGCGCGAGCACGGCCTGTCCAAACACAGCCACTTCGTCGGCAAGACCCGCCCGGCCTCGTCCACCATGGACGCCGGCAAGGGCCAGCTGCAGGTCTGGCGCGACACCAAGGCCGTGTTCTCGGCCAGCCTGTTCGACCTGCAACAGGTCTGGGACAGCGTGAGCTGGAAGATCAACCAGCAGCGCGACAACCCGGCGGGCGCCGATGCCGAACACGCGGCCGCCGGCCGGCCCGACGACGCCGGCCTGCACACGAAGCTGACGTTCGACGCCACCGACAACGTGGCCGCGCCGTACCTCAACCTGGCCCGGCCCAAGGTCGCGATCCTGCGCGAGCAGGGCGTGAACTCGCACGTGGAGATGGCCTACGCCTTCACCCAGGCCGATTTCGAGGCCTTCGACGTGCACATGACCGACCTGCAGACCGGCCGTGCGAAGCTGGCCGACTTCAAGGGCGTGGTGGCCTGCGGCGGCTTCAGCTACGGCGACACGCTGGGCGCGGGCATCGGCTGGGCGCGCAGCATCACCTTCAACCCCGGTCTGTCCGAGCAGTTCCAGGCCTTCTTCGGCCGCGACGACACCTTCGGCCTGGGCGTGTGCAATGGCTGCCAGATGTTCGCCGAGCTGGCCGACATCATTCCCGGTGCCGAGGCCTGGCCGCGCTTCACCACCAACCAGAGCGAGCGCTTCGAGGCGCGCCTGTCCCTGGTGGAGGTGCTGGACTCGCCCAGCCTGTTCCTGCAGGGCATGGCCGGCAGCCGCCTGCCCATCGCGGTGGCGCATGGCGAGGGTTACGCCAACTTCCGCCACCGGGGCGACGCCAGCAAGGCCATCGCCGCGATGCGCTTCACCGACCACGGCGGCGCGGCCACCGAGGCCTACCCGTTCAACCCCAACGGCAGCCCGGGCGGCCTGACGGCGGTGACCACGGCCGACGGCCGCTTCACGGCCATGATGCCGCACCCCGAGCGCGTGTTCCGCAACATCCAGATGAGCTGGACCGACCAGGACCCGGCCGCTTTCAGCGCCTGGATGCGCCTGTGGCGCAACGCGCGCAAGTGGGTCGGCTGACCGGACGCATCCCATGGCCATCGAACTGCCCAAAGCCACCCGCGACGAGGCGATCGCCTCGATCCAGCGTTACTTCGACGCGAACATGGACGAGCGCATCGGCAACATCGCCGCCGGTGGCCTGCTGGGCTTTTTCCTGGAGGAGATCGCGCCCGCGGTTTACAACCAGGCCGTGGCCGATGTGCAGGAACGCCTGCAGGCGCGCGTGGCGGAGCTCGACATCGAAGTGCACGAGGACGCTTTCACCTACTGGCGCAAGCGGGAGAAACCCGCCAAGGGGAGATGACGCATGGCCCGAGAACTCTTTCTGCCTGAGGGCACCGCCACCGATTTCGCCACCGACGGCGCCGTGGTGCTGCGCGGGGTGTTCAATGCCGACGAACTGGCCCTGCTCGAACGCGGCATCGAGCACAACCTGGCGCATCTGAGCCCGCTGGCGCTGGTGGCGAGCGAACCCGACGACCCGGGCCGTTTCGTCGAGGACTTCTGCACCTGGCAGGACAACCCGTCGTACCAGCGCATCCTGCGCGATTCGGCCCTGCCGCACATCGCCACCCAGCTCATGCACAGCCGCACGGCCCGGATCTACCACGATCATTTGCTGGTCAAGGAGCCTGGCACGCGCCAGCCCACGCCCTGGCACCAGGACCAGCCGTACTACAACGTCAGTGGCCGCCAGAACGTGAGCTTCTGGATTCCCGTGGACCCGGTGCCGCTGGCCAGCACGCTGCGTTTCGTGGCCGGCTCGCATGCCGGCACCTGGTACATGCCGCGCACCTTCCGCGACCAGCAGGCCCGCTGGTTCCCCGAAGGCACGCTGGCCGAGCTGCCGGCCATCGACGCCGAGCCCGACCGTTTCCGCCAGTTGGCCTGGGCACTCGAGCCCGGCGACTGCGTGGCCTTCCACATGCTCGCGCTGCACGCCTCCAGCGGCGTGGGCCCGGGGCAGCGCCGTCGCGTGTTCTCGGCCCGCTACCTGGGCGAAGACGCGCGCCATGCACCCCGGCCCTGGCGCACCTCGCCGCCGTTTCCCGGCCTGGCCGAGCGCATGGCCGATGGCGCCGAGCTCGACGATCCCCTGTTTCCGCCCGTCTGGCCCTCCCACGACAACACCCACTCCTGAAAGGGCCGCCCCATGGCCGGAACCAGCCTGCTCGCGCTGATCGACGACATCGCCACCATCCTCGACGATGTGGCCCTGATGACCAAGGTGGCGGCGCGCAAGAGCGCGGCCGTGGCGGACGACGTGGCCGCCATGACCCAGCTGGCGGCCAAGAAGACCGCCGGCGTGCTGGGCGACGACCTCGCGCTCAACGCCCAGCAGGTCACCGGCGTGAAGGCCGACCGCGAGCTGCCCGTGGTCTGGGCCGTGGCCAAGGGCTCGCTCCTCAACAAGGCCATCCTGGTGCCCAGCGCGCTGGTCATCAGCGTGATCGCCCCCTGGGCCATCACGCCGCTGCTGATGCTCGGCGGCCTGTTCCTATGCTTCGAGGGCGCCGAGAAGCTGTGGCACGCCTTCGGCCCGCACCAGGCGGAAGACGCGGCGAACCGCGAAGCGCTGGTGGAGGCCGCGGCCAACGAAAGCGTCGATCTGGTGGCGTTCGAGCAGCAGAAGATCAAGGGCGCGGTGCGCACCGACTTCATCCTGTCGGCCGAGATCATCGTGATCACCCTGGGCACGGTGGCCGCCGTCGGCATGGGCCAGCGCATCGCCGTGCTGGTGGGCATCTCGCTGATCATGACCATCGGCGTCTACGGCCTGGTGGCGGGCATCGTCAAGCTCGACGACCTGGGCCTGCACCTCAACCAGCAGGCCGCGGCCTGGAAACAGTCCCTGGGCCGCGGCATCCTCGCGGCCGCGCCCTGGCTGATGAAAACGCTGTCGGTGGTCGGCACCGCCGCCATGTTCCTGGTCGGCGGTGGCATCCTGGTGCATGGCATCCCAGCGCTGGGCCATGGCATCGAGGCCTTCGCCGCCACGCTGGGCTGGATCGGCTCGCTCGCTTCCAGCCTGGCGGGCGCGCTCGCGGGCCTGGTCGCCGGTGGGGTGGTGCTGGCCCTGGTGAGCCTGGGCAAGCGCCTGCGCGGCGGCGCGAAGACCGCCTGAGTGCCTCAGGCGGTCGTGGCAGGCCGCGTGCGGTAGAACTTCAGCGGGCTGGCCGGCACGGCCTGCATCACGGCGGGCTTGATGCGCCCGACCACGTGCATCTCGCAGGGCTTGCAGTCGAAGCGCAGCGTGAGTTTCTCGCTGCCGTGCGTGATGCTCATGGGCTCGGCGCGGATCGTGCCCTGCACACCGGTGACGCCCTTGGCCTGCTTGGGGCACAGGCTGAGCGAGAAGCGCACGCAGTGTTTGGTGATCATCAGGCTCACTTCGCCTTCTTCCTCGTGGCTCTCGTAGGCCGAGGCGATCACCTTCACGCCGTGTTTCGCGTAGAAGTCGCGCGCCTTGTGGTTGAACACGTTGGCCAGGTAGGTCAGGGTGTCTTCCGGGTAGCTCACCGGTGGCTCCACCCGGGTGGCGCGGGGCAGGCGCTGCCAGGCCGAGGCGCGCGCGGCTTCCAGCGCGGCGATGGCGTCGCGCCGCAGCGGGTTGAGCAGCGAGGCCGGCACGAACCAGGGTTGCGAGAGCTGCAGCGACACGTCGATCGGCTCGAACACCGTCTCACCCAGGCGAGAGAGCCCTTCGCGCAGCCGGGCCTCGGCCTGGGCGGCGTCCTTGGCCGGCTCCAGCGCGCCGGGCAGGGTGGCGGCGGCGCAGTGGCCGTCCTCGTCGGTGGCGGTGAGCGTCAGGCCCTCGGCCGTGTCGTCCAGCCGCAGCCAGACGCCGATGCGGCGGTCGGCCGATTTTTTCTCCAGCGTGCGCACCCAGTCCACGTCCCGGTTGCGGTTGACCACCGTGCCGCGCTTGAGGTGGCGCAGGCCGTCCATCGCGTCCTTGGGGAACACGCGCCACTGGCCCGGCGTGCCCGTGGGTTCGGCGCGGTTGATCTGCAGGCCCACCAGTTCCTTGTGCAGGTCGAGGTAACACAGGCCGTCGCCGTTGTGCACCACGGTGGCCGGGTCGTCGGTTTCGATCTCGACGAAGTTGGGCCCGACCTTGCTCACCCAGCCGATGGGCCGGCCCGGGTTCTTGGGCGTGTCGAAGGCACCGATGTCCTCCTGGCGGCCCTGCACGAAATAGTCGGTGAACTCGCGGTTGAAGTTCTGGCCGGGGTCGGGGGTGAAGCTGAAGCTGCAGCGGCCGCTCGAGGCCCGGCCCAGCTCGGGCCGCTCGTCCAGGATCTGATCGAACAGGCGGCGGTAGTGCGCCGTGATGTTCTTGACGTAGCCCATGTCCTTGTAGCGGCCTTCGATCTTGAAGCTGCGCGCGCCCACGTCGATGAGCTCGCGCAGGTTGTCGCTCTGGTTGTTGTCCTTCATCGAGAGCACGTGCTTGTCGTGCGCGACGATGCGGCCCTGGCTGTCTTTCACCTCGTAGGGCAGGCGGCAGGCCTGCGAGCAGTCGCCGCGGTTGGCGCTGCGCCCGGTGTGGGCATGGCTCACGTAGCACTGGCCGCTGTACGCCACACACAGCGCGCCGTGGATGAAGAACTCGATCTGGCAGCGCTCGGCATCCAGCACGTCACGGATCGCGGCGATCTGCGGCAGCGTGAGTTCCCGCGCCAGCACCAGCTTGGACAGGCCCGCGTCCTGCAGGAAACGCGCCTTCTCGGGCGTGCGGATGTCGGTCTGCGTGCTCGCGTGCAGCTGGATCGGGGGCAGGTCGATCTCCAGCAGGCCCATGTCCTGCACGATCAGCGCGTCCACGCCCGCGTCGTACAGCTGCCAGGCCAGCTTGCGCGCGCCCTCCAGCTCGTCGTCGCGCAGGATGGTGTTCATGGTCACGTAGACGCGGCTGCCGAAGCGGTGCGCGTGCCGGGCCACGCGCGCGATGTCCTGCACGCGGTTGTCGGCGCTGGTGCGCGCGCCGAACGAGGGCCCGCCGATGTAGATCGCATCGGCGCCGTGGTTCACCGCCTCGATGCCGATCTCGGCGTCGCGGGCGGGGGAGAGCAGTTCAATCTGGTGGGGCAGCATGGCGGTCGGTCGTGGAGCGGGCAGAATCGGGCCAGGAAAAACAGCCCGATATTGTCCAGGAGAACGTCCATGTCCCCAAGCCCCGACACCCCAAAAACCGCTGTCGTGCTGGTCCACGGGGCCTGGCACGGCGCCTGGTGCTGGCGCCGCGTGCTGCCGCTGCTGCGCGGCGCGGGCGTGGAGGCGCACGCCGTCACCCTCACCGGCGTGGGCGAACGCGCCCACCTGCTCAGCCTGGCCGTGGACCTGCATACCCACATCCAGGACGTGTTCGGCCTGGTCGAGGCCGAGGAACTGCAGCGCATCGTGCTGGTGGGCCACAGCTACGCGGGCGTGGTGGTCACCGGCGTCGCCGACCGCCTGCAGCGCGAGCGCCCCGGCTGCCTGGCGCACCTGGTCTACCTGGACGCGGCCGTGCCGTATCCCGGCGACAGCTGGAGCAGCCACCATTCGGCCGAAACCAAACAGGCCCGCGCCGATGCCGCGAAACCCAGCGGCGGCCTGAGCTTTCCGCCGCCCGACGCCAAGCTGTTCGGGCTGGAGGGTTCAGACCGCGATTGGGTGAACCGCCGCCAGACCCCCCAGCCTTACCGGCTCTACCAGCAACCGCTGGATTTTGACGCCGCGCTCGTGAATGCCGTGCCCCGCACCTTCATCGACTGCACCTCGCCCGCGCTGGCCACCATCGCTCCCGCGCGCGAGCGCGTGCGCCGCGAACCCGGCTGGCAGGTGCTGGAGTTGGCCACCGGGCACGACCCGATGGTGAGCGAACCGCAGGCCCTGGCCGAGATGCTGCTGGGCATCCACCGCGCTTCCGCCGCCTGAAAGCACCGCCGTGGCACAGCGCCTGGACCGCATCGACCTGCTGCGCGCGGCGGCCATGCTGTGGATGACCGCGTTCCATTTCTGCTTCGACCTGGATTTCTTCGGCTTCATCAACGAAGACTTCTACCGCGACCCGGTCTGGACCGGGCAACGCACCGCCATCGTCAGCCTGTTCCTGTTCACCGCCGGCCTGTCCCAGGCCGTGGCCCTGCACCAGGGGCAGACCTGGGCGCGCTTCTGGCGGCGCTGGCTGCAGGTGGCCGGGGCGGCGCTGCTTGTCACGGCGGGCTCGGTGGCCATGTTCCCGAACAGCTTCATCTACTTCGGCGTGCTGCACGGCATCGCGGCCATGCTGATCATCGTGCGGCTCACGGCGGGGTGGGGCGCCTGGCTGTGGTGGCTGGGCGCGCTGGTCATCGCGTTCAAGTTCGCGGCGCCACACGCCATCGCCACCTGGCCGGCGCTGGACGTGCTCAACACCCCGGCCCTCAACTGGCTGGGCCTGATCAACCGCAAGCCGATCACCGAAGACTATGTGCCGCTGGCGCCCTGGCTGGGCGTGATGTGGTGGGGCATGGCGGCCGGCCAGTGGGCCCTGTGGCACCGGCCGCACTGGCTGGGCACGGCCGACGCGGCGGCCACCGGTGTGCGAAGGGGCCTGGTGACGCTGGGGCGCTGGAGCCTGTCTTATTACCTGCTGCACCAGCCGGTGCTGCTGGGCCTGATCTGGGTCGCCGCCCAGATGCGCTGAGCGGACGAGCGCCGGGCACAAAAAAGCGCGGACCGGCCGCGCTTTTTCGTGTAAGAGGCGAAACGCTTTACTGGATCTTGGCCTTTTCGCGCAGCGTCTTCTGGAACTCGGCCAGCTTCTGTTGCTGCATCTGCTGCTCGATCTGCGGCTTGATGTCCTCCAGCTTGGGCAGTTCGGCGGTGCGCACGTCGTCCACGCGGATGATGTGCCAGCCGAACTGCGTCTTCACCGGCTCCTGCGTCAGCTGGCCCTTTTCGAGCTTGACCATGGCTTCGGAGAACTCCGGCACGTAGCTGGCCGCGGCCGCCCAGTCCAGGTCACCCCCGTTGGCGCCGGATCCCGGGTCCTTCGACTGCTTCTTGGCGATCTCTTCGAACTTGCCGCCCTTCTTGAGGCTGGCGATGATGGCCTTGGCTTCGTCTTCCTTCTCCACCAGGATGTGGCGCGCGCGGTATTCCTTGCCGCCGTTGGCCGCCACGAACTTGTCGTACTCGGCCTTGACGTCGACGTCGGTCACCGGGTTCTTCTTCTGGTAGTCGGTGAAGAGGGCTCGGATCATGATGGTCTGGCGCGCCAGTTCCATCTGGTTCTTGTATTCCTCGGTGGCGGCGATGCCGCGCTTCTGCGCTTCCTGCATGAAGACCTCGCGCAGCACCACTTCTTCCTTGAGCTGGGCGCGCACGTTGTCGTCCACCGGGCGGCCGGAGGCGGCGATCTGCTGCTCCAGCACCGTCAGGCGCGCCGTGGGAACGGGCTTGCCGTTGACGATGGCCACGTTCTGGGCCAGGGCCCAGGGCGCTGCCGTGATGAGGGCAGCCGCGGTGAGGGCCGTCAGGGAGAATTTCATGGTGTTCCTCGGGATAAAAGGGGGTTGGAGCCGCCGCCAGGGGCAGGGTTTCAGCAATCAGGTATCAGAACGTAGCGGCTGAATGGGGTGTGGTCGGCCTTCAGGCCTTGATTTCGATGGCCAGGGCATGCAGCCCCGCCTCGGTGAATTTTTGCAGCGCATCATACACAAGGCGGTGCTGCGCCACCCGCGTGCGGCCAACGAACGCGGGCCCGCCGATGCGCACACGGAAATGCGTGCCATAGCCCAGGCCATTGGCGCCCGCATGGCCGGCGTGGGCCGCGCTTTCGTCCAGCACTTCGAGCACGGTGGGGGTGAGGGCTTCGCGCAGGCGCGCCTCGATCGCGGCGGCGGTGGGGACCACGGCGGTGTCGCTCATTGGAGTACCTCCACCCTGCGGGCTGCGGTGCGAGCCCCCTTCGGAGCGGCCGGGCGGGAGCTCATGGCTTCTTCTCCACGGCGTCGTCGTCCTTGAGGTAACGCGCGATGTACAGGCCCTGGCCCACGATGAAGACCACCGGGAACACATAGCCCCAGAGCTTGAAGTTCACCCAGTCTTCGGTCGAGTAGTAGGCCGCCACATAGGCGTTGATGCCCGCCATGAACAGGAAGTAGCCGACCCAGGCCACGGTGAGCCGGGCCCACACGTTCGTGGGGAGGTTGAGCTGGCTGCCCAGCAGGATCTGCAGGAAATTCTTCTTCCAGATCCACAGGGCGGCCGCCAGCACGATGGCCATGCTCGCGTACAGCACGGTGGGCTTCCATTTGATGAAGCGCTCGTCCTGAAGGAACAGCGTGAGCGCACCGAACACCAGCACCAGCACCAGCGTGACCTTGTGCAGGGTCTGCAGCTTGCGGTCGAGCGCGTAGATGAGGGCGGTCTGGACCAGGGTGGCGGCCATCAGCACACCGGTGGCGGTGTAGATGTCGGCCATCTTGTAGGCCACGACGAAAAGGCCGATGGGGAAAAAATCGATGAGAAAACGCATGCGGCGATTATCGGGCTTGGATATGACGCATCCTTAAGCGGGGCTTTGGGCGCGGCGGCCGAGCGGAACTTGCGGCCCGGCAGAGGCTCTCTATCGTGTCCCCGGTCCCGATTCACCCTTTCTCCAGGAGCCTCGCGCGCATGACCCCACAGGAACAGCAGTCCATCCTCTCCATCGCCTTGCTGGCCGCGTTCGCCGACGGCAACAAAGCCGACGCCGAGCGCGAAGCGATCCGGCGCATGGCCGAATCGCTGCCGCACGAATCGGGCGGCACCGTGCTGGTGCGCCTGTACCAGGACGTGCTGCTCAAGCGCGTGTCGCTGGCCGATGCGGTGGCCGGCCTGCCGGACGCCGGGCAACGGCAGCTCGCCTACGAAATGGCGGTCTGTGTGTGCGACGCCGACGGACGGCAAAGCCCGGCCGAGGCGGCTTTCCTGAGCGATCTCAAGGCCCGCCTGAAGCTGGACGCGGGCGAGGCCGCCGCCTTCGAGCGCGAGGCGGATGCCGTCCTGGACGCGGCGGAGAAGGCGGTGCCGGTCGCCGTGCCCGTGGCGCCCCCGGTGGTCGCCGCCAGCGTGGCGCCGGGCGTGGACCTCGACAAGTCCATCCTGAACTACGCGCTGCTCAACGGCGCGCTGGAGCTGCTGCCGCAGTCCTGGGCCTCGATGGCCATCATCCCGCTGCAGGTGAAGATGGTCTACGCGATCGGCAAGGCGCACGGCGTGGAGCTGGACCAGGGCCACATCCGCGAGTTCATCGCGGCGGTGGGCGTGGGCCTGACCTCGCAGTACCTGGAGCAGTTCGGCCGCAAGCTGCTCGGCGGCCTGCTCGGCAAGGCCGCCGGGCGCACCGTGGGCCGCCTGGGCGGCGCGGCCACCGGCATGGCGTTTTCGTTCGCCACCACCTACGCGCTGGGCCAGGTGGCCCGGCGCTACTACGCGGGCGGGCGTGTGATGAGCACCGAGCTGCTCAAGCAGAGCTTCCAGGACCTGCTGGGCCCGGCCAAGCAGATGCAGGCGCAGTACCTGCCGCAGATCCAGCAAAAAGCCGCGACCCTGGATGCAGGTCAGGTGATGCAGATGGTGCGCGGCGGGGTATAGACGAGAAGCACCCCTGCGCCGCCTTCGGCGTCTCCCCCTCGAGGGGGCGCACCCAGCGGCCCGGCAAAGCCGGTTCCGCGGGTGCTCTGGTCAAGCGGAGGCGGCGACCGGCTGCTGCGTGGCCATCGCCTCGGCGGCGATGCTCAGCGAGCGCAGGCGCAGCGCGGGGTCGAACAGGTCGCTCACGATCATGAACTCGTCGGCCTGGGTCACCTGGGCCAGCGACTGCAGGCCCGCGCGCACGGTCTCGGGCCCGCCGATCACGGCGGCGGCCAGGAAATCGGCGATCGCCGCCTGTTCCTGCGCGTGCAGGCCTTGCATGAAGCCCTTCACCGGTGGCGGCAGCTGGCCGCGCTTGCCGGTGAGGATGCCCAGCACGCGCTGGTAGGTGCTGCTCGCGAGGTACTCGGCCTCTTCGTCGGTGGGCGCGGCCACCAGCGGCACGCCCACGACGGCGTAGGGCTCGGCCAGCGTGGGCGAGGGCTGGAAGCGCGTGCGGTAGACATCCAGCGCCTGCAGCAGCAGGCGCGGCGCGAAGTGCGAGGCAAACGCATAAGGCAGGCCGCGCTCGGCCGCCAGCTGCGCGGAAAACAGGCTCGAACCCAGCAGCCAGATCGGCACGTTGGTGCCCGCACCGGGGTTGGCGATGAGCCGCTGGCCGGGCGAGGCGGGGCCCAGCAGGTGCTGCAGCTCGGCCACGTCGCGCGGGAAGTCGGCCTCGGTCTCCACGCGGTCGCGCCGCAGCGCGCGCATGGTGTGCGGGTCGGTGCCGGGCGCGCGGCCCAGGCCGAGGTCGATGCGGCCCGGGTAGAGCTCGGCCAGGGTGCCGAAGGCCTCGGCCACCACCAGCGGCGCGTGGTTGGGCAGCATGACGCCGCCCGAGCCGATGCGCATGCGCTTCGTGCCGCCCGCGATGTGGCCGATCAGCACGGCCGTGGCCGAGCTGGCGATGCCGCTCATGTTGTGGTGCTCGGCCAGCCAGTAGCGCGTGAAGCCGAGCGACTCGGCGTGCTGCGCGGTGCGCAGGGCCACGGCCAGCGCGTCGGCCACGGTGCCGCCTTCGCGCACGGCCACCAGGTCGAGCATGGACAGGCGGATGTCGGAGAGGTTTTTCATGCCGGGAGGAAGCCTTCGATGGAGAGATACCGCTCGCCGGTGTCGTAGTTGAAACCGAGCACCACGGCCTTGGCCGGCAATTCGGGCAGCTTCTGCGCGATCGCCGCCAAGGTGGCACCCGAGGAAATGCCGACCAGGATGCCTTCTTCGCGCGCGCTGCGCCGCGCCATGTCGCGCGCGGGTTCGGCGTCGACCTGGATCACGCCGTCGAGCAGGCTGGTGTCGAGGTTGTTGGGGATGAAGCCCGCGCCGATGCCCTGGATGGGGTGGGGCGAGGGGTTGCCGCCGGAGATGACGGGCGAGGCCGACGGCTCCACCGCGAACACCTTGAGCTGGGGCCAGCGCGCCTTGAGCACGCGCGCCACGCCCGTGATGTGGCCGCCCGTGCCCACGCCGGTGATGAGCACATCGATGCCGTCGGGGAAGTCGGCCGCGATTTCCTCCGCCGTGGTGCGCACGTGCACGTCCACGTTGGCCGGGTTGTTGAACTGCTGCGGCATCCACGCGCCCGGCGTGGCGGCCACGATCTCCTCGGCGCGCGCGATCGAGCCCTTCATGCCCTTCTCGCGCGGGGTGAGGTCGAAGCTGGCGCCGTAGGCCAGCATCAGGCGGCGGCGCTCGACCGACATGCTGTCGGGCATCACCAGGATCAGCTTGTAGCCCTTGACGGCAGCGACCATGGCCAGGCCGATGCCGGTGTTGCCCGAGGTGGGCTCGACGATGGTGCCGCCGGGCTGGAGCGCGCCCGAGCGCTCGGCGTCTTCCACCATGGACAGGGCGATGCGGTCCTTGATGGAGCCGCCCGGGTTGCTGCGCTCGGACTTGATCCAGACCTGCTGGCTCGCGTCGCCGAACAGGCGCTGCACGCGGATGTGCGGGGTGCGGCCGATGGTGTCGAGAATGTTCTGGGCTTTCATGGCGTGTCCTTCTTCGGTTGGTGTTCCAGCGAGGCGGAGTTCATGCAATAGCGCAGGCCGGTGGGGGAGGGGCCGTCCTCGAACACGTGGCCCAGGTGCGCGCCGCACTGGCTGCACACGGTTTCCACGCGCACCATGCCGTGGCTGCGGTCGGTGATCTCGGTGATGGCGCCCGGCACGGCCAGCGAGAAGCTGGGCCAGCCGCAGCCGGCGTCGAACTTGGTGTCGGCGTCGAACAGCTTGTTGCCGCAGCAGATGCAGTGGTAGCTGCCGTCGGCCCAGACCTGCTCGAACTTGCCGGTGTAGGGGCGTTCGGTGTGGGCATGGCGGGTCACGTCGAAGGCGCGCGGCTCGGCGCCTTTGGCGGCCAGCAGCTCGCGCCATTCGGCTTCGGTTTTCTGGACGGGGAAGTTCATCGGGAGGTCTCCTAGGACGAGCAGCTGATCTCGATCTGGCTGGCCCAATCGGGCGGGAAAGCGGCCAGGTCTTCTTGGCCGGGAAGTTCTTCAAATGGGTGTTCGAGCGCGTTTTGCAACCGCGCGAGCTCGCTGAAGTCGCCCTGTTTGGCGCGCTGGATGGCGATCTCACCCAGGTGGTTGCGCAGCACCACCTGCGGGTTGGTGCGCAGCATGCGGGCCTGTGTGGCGCCGGCATCGAAGCCGGGTTCGGCCCGCAGGCGCTCCTGCCAGCGCAGGGCCCAGGCATCGAAGGCCTCGCGCTGCAGGAACAGGTCGCGCACCGGGTCGAGCGGGCCGGCCACGGCGTGGCTCAGGCGGCGCCAGAAGATGGTGAAGTCCACCGCGTCGGCCGCCATCAGCTTCATCAGCGATTCGGTGAGCTCGGCGTCGCCGTCTTCCGTGCGGCCCAGGCCCAGCTTGGCGTTCATGCGGCGCTGCAGCGCGGCCGGCATCAGCGCCTTGTAGGGCTCCAGCGCGTCCAGCGCCTGCTGCTGGTCGTCCATCAGCGGCAACAGCGCCTGGCCCAGCGCGAACAGGTTCCAGTAGGCGATGTTGGGCTGGCGGTTGTAGGCGTAGCGCCCGCCGGTGTCCGAGTGGTTGCAGATGTGGCCGGGGTTGAAGGCGTCGAGAAACTGGAACGGCCCGTAGTCGATGGTCAGGCCCAGGATGCTCATGTTGTCGGTGTTCATCACCCCGTGGCAGAAGCCCACGGCTTGCCACTGCGCCACCATTTCGGCGGTGCGCGCGCTCACGGCCTCCAGCAGGGCCGCGTAGGGGCTGCCCGGTGCTTCGCGGCAGGCGGGGTAGAAGCGGTCGATCACGAAGTCGGCCAGCTGGCGCAGCTCGCCGTGCAGGCCGTGGTGCGAAAAATGCTCGAAGTGGCCGAAGCGAATGAAGCTGGGCGCCACACGCGTGACCACGGCGGCGGTCTCGATCTGCTCGCGGCGCACCGGCGCGGGCGAGCCCGTGACGCACAGCGCGCGGCTGGTGGGAATGCCCAGGGCGTGCATGGCCTCGCTGCAGAGGAACTCGCGAATCGAGCTGCGCAGCACCGCGCGGCCGTCGCCCATGCGCGAATACGGCGTCAGGCCGGCGCCCTTGAGCTGCACCTCCTGCGGGCCCGAGGGCGTGTCCACCTCGCCGAGCAGGATGGCGCGGCCGTCGCCCAACTGGCCGGCCCATTGGCCGAACTGGTGGCCGCTGTACACGCTGGCCAGCGGCTGTGTGCCCGCGATGGGCAGGTTGCCGGTGAAGGCGTCGAGCGCGGCGGGCGAGGACAGCCAGGCCCGGTCCAGGCCCAGCAGATCGGCCACGGCCGGGCTCGTGCCCACCCAGTGGGGCGAGGGCAGGGGGGTGGGGGCTCTGAGGGTGTAGAAGGCTTCGCCCAGGCTGGCGAAGCGGTTGTGCCAGGCCAGGCCAAGCGCCAGGCTGGCGGCCATGTCGACGGGTCGGTTCATGTCCACCATTGTCCGCATCGGGGCCGACATGGCGGGGCGCAGGGTCAATCCGACGCGTTCAGCGACGCGGCCAGCGGCTCGCTCTCGGCCAGGCGGGCGCGGTACTGCCCCGGCGACACGCCGAACCAGCGCTTGTTGGCGCGGAAGAAGTTGCTCTGGTCGGCGAAGCCCAGCAGGTCGGCCACCTGGCCCAGGGTGTAGCGGTCTTCGGCCAGGTACTTCTGCGCCAGGTCGCGCCGGGCGTCGTCCAGCAGCTGCTGGAAGTTGGTGTCTTCCTCGCGCAGGCGGCGCTGCAGGGTGCGGTCGGCCATGGCCAGGCTGCTGGCGATGTCTTCGCGGCGCGGCTCGCCGAGGTGCAGGCGGTGGATGATTTCCTCGGTCACGCGCTGGCCGGTGCTGGCATGGCCCAGCCGCACCAGGCGCGACTCGATCACGCGCTGGTGCATGTCGAACAGCACCGGGTCGCTGGAGAGCAGCGGCATCTCCAGGTCCCGGTTGGTCAGCAGCAGCCGGTTGCGCGGCTGGCCGAAGCGCACCGGGCAGCCGAACGCCGCCACATAGGGCCGGGCATCCGCCGGCTCGGGGTCGACGAACTCCACGGCCTGGGGCTGCACGTCGCGCCGCGTGATCCAGCGGCACAGCGTGGCCACCGTGAGCAGGCTGTATTCCAGGCGCTGGCGCGGCAGCGGCCGGGTGTTGCCGATCAGGCCCAGCACCATCCAGTGGTTGCTGCCGTCGGGTTCGAGGTCCAGCGTGATCGCGTCCGAGATCACGGCGTAGTAGCGCGAGAGGTTGATCAGCCCGGCCTTGAGGGTCGGGCTGGCCAGCATCACGTAACCCACCATGTCGAAGTTGACATGCCGCGCCGGCAGCTCGCGGTCCATGCCCAGGGCCGGGTTGCCAGACCAGGCGACGGCCAGTTCCCACAGGCGGGTGATGTCATCGACCTCGACCCGCCCGTCCGGGTCCTGCAGCAGGGCGCCGTCGATGCGCGCGCCGGCCAGCAGGCGCGGCGCGTCCAGGCCCCGGGAGGCAAACATGTCGGCGAGGCATTTGACCCAGAGGGCGGAACTGCTTCTTCGGCTGGGGTGGTGGCGTCGTGAAGTCACTCGATTGGTCGTGTTGCGATAGCGGCGTATCGGGCACCCGTTCCTAGAATTTCCGAGGACGGTGGGCATCGGCGGGAAGCTGGAATTCAAAAGGATTTCAGGCGCTGGCGCAAGCGGGTTATCGCTTCAAAGAATCACAGGAGACAAGACATGGGCAGCAACACACGGTGGTGGGTGGCGGGCGCAGCCTGCCTGACTTTGATGGCCTGCGGCGGCGGCGGGTCCGGCGAGACGCCGCCCGTCCCGGGGCCGGAGGTCCGGCAGATCGCCCAGGGCACGATCAAGGGCCGCAACGACGCGGCCTCCAACGGCACCTACGCCTGGAAGGGCATTCCGTTCGCCCAGCCGCCGGTGGGCGCGCGGCGCTGGAAGGCGCCCGCGGCGGTGGCGGCCTGGAGCGGCACACGCGACACCACGCAGTTCGGCGCGGCCTGTCTGCAGAACGGCCGCCTCTACGGGCCGGGCGCCAACAACCGTTTCGACGCCACGATCGGCGCGACGCTGAACACGCCGGTGGGCAGCGAGGACTGCCTGTTCCTCAATGTGTGGCGGCCGGCCAGCGCCACCACCGGGCTGCCCGTGATCGTCTTCGTGCACGGCGGCAGCAACATCACCGGCTACACCGCCGACCCCATCTACGACGGCGCGGCCCTGGCGCGCAGCGCCAATGCGGTGGTGGTCACGCTCAACTACCGCCTGGGCGTGCTGGGCTTCATGAACCTGCCGCAGCTCAAGACCGGGCTCGACAGCGCGGAGGATTCGGGCAACTTCGCCCTGCTCGACATCGTGCAGGGCCTCAAGTTCGTGCAGCAGAACGCCGCCGTCTTCGGTGGCAACGCGGCCAACGTGACGCTGATGGGGCAATCGGCCGGCGCGACCAACGTGTGGTCGCTGGTCGCCTCGCCGCTGGGCGCCGGCCTGTTCCACAAGGCCGTGCCGATCTCGGGCGGCATTTCGCTGGCGAGCAACCTGCCGGTGGGCACCATCCCCTCGCTGAACGACGCAGCGGCCTCGCTGGCGCAGGGCAATGCGCTGCTGGCCCGGCTGGTGATTGCCGATGGCCTGGCCGTCGACCTGCCAACGGCGCAGGCCTACATCGCCACGCAGTCGGCGCCGCAGGTGGCGGACTACCTGCGCGGCAAGGCCGGCGGCACCGTGCTCACCACCTTGCTGGCCAACAACCTCACGGGTTCAGGCCCGATTCCCGACGGCACGGTGCTGCCGCTGAACCCGATCAACGAGTTCGCGGCGGGCCGTTACAACAAGGTCCCCGTTCTGGCCGGCACCACGGCGGAAGAGGGCAAGCTGTTCCCCGGCTTCCTCACGCTGCTGGGCGGGCCCGCCGGCTTCATCGTGACCGACGCCCAGCTCTTCAACCTGCTGTTCGGCTTCGACCCGAATGCGCCGACGCTGCTGACCGAGGGCGACTTCCTCAACGCCGCGTACCTGCCGTCCAACGCGGCCGTGACCGGCTGGACCGCGCGGGCCGCGCAACTCACGGCGGCGTCCTTCGGCGTTGGCCGCGACAACGTGCTCAACACGCTGAGCACGCAGCAGGCCGACATCTGGCACTACCGGTTCGACTGGGCGCAGCAACCCGCGCCGTGGAACACGGTGTACGGCGCCGCGCACGCCTTCGACCTGCCGTTCGTGTTCGGCAACTTCGGCCCCTCGCTGTTCGCCAACGCCATTGGCGGCAACGCCAACCGGGCAGGGCGCGAGGCGCTGTCGGGCCACATGATGGCCAGCGTCGGCCAGTTCGCCCGCACCGGCAACCCCAACCACGCCACGCTGGGCGCCACCTGGCCGGCCTGGCCCGGTCAGCTGCATTTCAACGCCTCGCTCACGGCCGCGCAGATCAGCGCCGTGCCTTGAGGCAGATCAAGCCACCGCCATTCACCCCATTCGACGCAACACCATGTTGATGAAGGCCGAGGTATCGTGTCCCGCAACGGACACCGAGGGCATTCCCCCTGGATATCCCCGGGGCAGCCGTGCGGGGCAACCCGCTACGATGAACGCCGATTCCAACCCCCTCATCGACAGGAGACTCCCCATGCTGGGCCAGATGCAGAGCCAACCCCTTTTGATTTCCTCGCTGATCGTGCATGCCGAGCGGCACCACTCGAGTGGCGAAATCGTGTCCCGCCGTGTGGAAGGCGACATCCACCGCAGCACCTGGGGCCAGATCGCGAGCCGCTCGCGCCAGGTGGCCAATGCGCTGGACGGCCTGGACCTGCCCCAGGGCGACCGCGTGGCCACGCTGGCCTGGAACGGTTACCGCCATCTGGAACTGTATTTCGGCGTGAGCGGCACCGGCCGCGTGCTGCACACCCTCAACCCGCGCCTGCACCCCGAGCAACTGGTCTGGATCGTCAACCACGCGGAAGACAAGGCGGTCTGTTTCGACATGACCTTCCTGCCGCTGGTCAAGGCGGTGGCGGCCAAGTGCCCGACGGTGAAGCACTGGATCGCGCTGTGCGACGCGGACAAGCTGCCGGCCGACAGCGGCATTCCCGGCCTGCGGAGCTACGAGGCCTGGATGGGCCAACAGCCCACGACCTACGACTGGCCGACCTTCGACGAGAACTCCGCCTCGAGCATGTGCTACACGAGCGGCACCACCGGCAACCCCAAGGCCGCGCTGTACTCGCATCGCTCCACGCTGCTGCATGCATTCGGCGCGGCGCTTCCCGACGCCATGTGCCTCTCGGCGCGCGACAGTGTGCTGCCCGTGGTGCCCATGTTCCACGTCAACGCCTGGGGCCTGCCTTACGCGGCGGCGGCCGTCGGCTGCAAGCTGGTGTTCCCCGGTGCGGCGCTGGACGGCAAATCGGTCTACGAACTGATCGAGGCCGAGAAGGTCACCATGGCCGCCGGCGTGCCCACCGTCTGGCAGATGCTGCTGGGCCACCTGCAGGCCAACAACCTCAAGTTCAGCACGCTCAACCGCACCGTCATCGGCGGCTCGGCCTGCCCGCCGGCCATGATCAGCGCCTTCAACGACGTGTACGGCGTGGACGTGCTGCACGCCTGGGGCATGACCGAGATGTCGCCGCTGGGCACGGTCTGCACGCTGAAGAACGCACAGCTGGCGCTGTCGCCGGCCGAGCAGCTCAAGGTTCGCCTCAAGCAAGGCCGCGCCATCTTCGGCGCCGACATGAAGATCGTCAACGAGGCCGGCGAAGAGCTGCCCTGGGACGGCAAGGCCTACGGCGACCTGCTGGTGCGCGGCCCCTGGATCATCGCCAGCTACTTCAAGGGCGAGGGCGGCGACCCGCTGCGCTACGACGCGCAGGGGCACGGCTGGTTCCCCACCGGCGACGTGGCCACCATCGACGCCGACGGTTTCATGCAGATCACCGACCGCAGCAAGGACGTGATCAAGTCCGGCGGCGAGTGGATCAGCTCGATCGACGTGGAAAACATCGCGATGGCGCACCCGTGCGTGGCCATGGCGGCCTGCGTGGGCATGAAGCACCCCAAGTGGGACGAGCGCCCCATCGTGGTGGTGGTGAAGAAACCCGGCACCGAACTCAGCCGCGAGGAATTGCTGGCCTTCTACGAAGGCAAGATCGCCAAATGGCAGATCCCGGACGACGTGGTGTTCGTCGAGGCGATCCCGCTGGGCGCCACCGGCAAGATGCAGAAGATGACCCTGCGCGAGCAGCTCAAGGACTACGTGCTGCCGGGCGTGTGAAAAGGGGCCCGGGCGCACCATCGCAAGGCACCTTGTCGCCTGCGTGATAGAAGCCCGGGCAATCCCCTACGCTGCACCGCACCAGAAGCCCTTACGCTGCGCCTATTCGATTCGTCAACAACAAGGAGACATAGGTATGAAACTGACCGTGAAGATGATTGCAGGCGCCGCCATGCTGGTGGCCGCCGGTGCGTCGTTTGCCCAGGCGGGTGAAACCGTCAAGATGATCCGGATCGACCCGCTGACCGGCCTGCTCGGTCCCGTGGGCGTGAGCCAGATCAAGGGCTACCAGTTCTTCGCCGAAAAGTTCAGCGGCAAGGGCAACCCGGCCGGCGTGAAGTTCGAAGTCACCCCGATCGACAACAAGCTGAGCCCGGCCGAAAGCCTGAACGCGCTCAAGGCCGCGATCGACCAGGGCGCGCGCTACATCATCCAGGGCAATGGCTCCTCCGTCGCGCTGGCACTGGCCGACGCGGTCGAGAAGCACAACGCCCGCAACCCTGGCAAGGAAGTCCTGTACCTCAACGACTCCGCCGTGGACCCGGACCTGACCAACAGCAAGTGCAGCTACTGGCACTTCCGCTTCGATGCCGACACCTCCATGAAGATGGAAGCCATGGCCAGCTTCATCGCCAAGCAGCCCGACATCAAGAAGGTGTACTTCCTGAACCAGAACTACTCGCACGGCCACCAGGTCGTGAAGTTCGGCAAGGAAGCCCTCACGCGCAAGCGCCCGGACATCCAGTTCGTCGGTGAAGACCTGCACCCGCTGGCCCAGACGCGCGACTTCGCCCCCTACATCGCCAAGATCAAGGCCTCGGGCGCCGACACCGTGATCACCGGCAACTGGGGTTCCGACCTCTCGCTGCTGATCAAGGCGGCCAACGAGAACGGCTACACCGGCAAGTTCTTCACCTACTACGCCGGCGTCACCGGCACG
Organism: Hydrogenophaga sp. FW305-3-2-15-A-LB1; assembly: GCF_058787875.1. Lineage (NCBI taxonomy): Bacteria > Pseudomonadati > Pseudomonadota > Betaproteobacteria > Burkholderiales > Comamonadaceae > Hydrogenophaga > Hydrogenophaga sp. FW305-3-2-15-A-LB1. Next base: position 51,132 of record NZ_JBYTAE010000015.1, read on the forward strand.
CCCACCGCGCTGGGCTCCAACGGCGCCGGCCGGGTCTACCAGATCGCCTACAACCACTACAACATGGGTGGGCAGATGGACGCCTGGATGAAGGAGTTCAACCAGAAGTACAACGACGACTTCTACACCGGCTCCACCATCCGCATCTTCGAGTTCCTCGGCGCGGCCATGGCCAAGGCCAAGTCCACCGACCCCGTGAAGGTGGCCGCCGCCATGGAAGGCCTCACCGTCAAGAGCTTCAACGGCGAAGTGCAGATGCGCAAGAACGACCACCAGCTGCAGCAGCCGCTGTACATGTCGGTCTGGCAGAAGGCCGATGCCAAGTACCCCTACAGCCCCGAGAAGACCGGCATGACGCTGGCGCCGGTGGCGGAGTACCCCAACTACGTGTCGAGCACGCCGACGAGCTGCCAGATGAAGCGCCCCGGGTAAACCACCACACCCATCCAAAGAGCCCGAGCGGGTTGCCGTATCGGGCTCTTTTTCATTCATCGATGAGGAAGGTTTGAGGGAATGGAGTTTTTCATCATCTCGATGCTGAACGGGCTGAGCTACGGGCTCCTGCTGTTCATGCTGAGTTCGGGTCTCACGCTGATCTTCAGCATGATGGGCGTGCTCAACTTCGCGCACGCCAGCTTCTACATGCTGGGGGCCTACGTGGGTTACACGGTGGCGCAGTTCGTGGGCTTCTGGCCCGCGCTGCTGATCGCGCCGATCGTGGTGGGCCTGCTGGGTGCGGCGTTCGAACGCCAGTGCCTGCGCAAGGTGCACAAGTACGGCCACGTGCCTGAACTGCTGGTGACCTTCGGCCTGTCCTACGTCATCGTCGAGCTGGTGCAGCTCGTCTGGGGCCGCATCGCGGTCGAGTTCCGCCCGCCCGAAGAGCTGCGCGGTCCGGTCTTCACCCTGATCAACAACTCCGTCGAAGGCCTGCGCATGGTCTGGGGCGCCGCGCCGCCCGAGCTGTGCAGCGCCGCCGACGCGGCCATCCGCGTGGTCTGCTCGCCGTTCCCGGCCACACGCGGTTTCATGATGCTGGTGGCGGTGGTGATGCTGGCCTCGGTCTGGCTGCTGCTCACGCGCACCCGCATCGGCCTGGTGATCCAGGCCGCGCTCACCCACCCCGAAGCCGTCGAGTCGCTGGGCCACAACGTGCCGCGCGTCTTCATGCTGGTGTTCGGCGCGGGCTCCGCGCTGGCCGGCCTGGCCGGCGTCATCGGTGGCAGCACCTTCCTCACCGAACCGGCCATGGCCGCCACGGTGGGCTCGGTGATCTTCGTGGTGGTGGTGGTCGGTGGCATGGGCTCGCTCTCGGGTGCCTTCGTCGCCTCCATCCTCATCGGCGTCATCCAGACCTTCGCCGTGGCCTTCGAGTACTCGCTGGCGACGCTGGCCCAGCAGATCGGCCTGCCGCTGTCGGACGCCGTGGCCAACAACTCGTACGTCAAGCTCACGCTGTCCCAGGTCGCGCCCATCCTGCCGTACCTGTTCCTGGTGCTGATCCTGATCTTCCGGCCGCGTGGCCTGCTCGGCAAACGGGAGGGCTGAGCGATGACCTCCAAACATTACGAATTCAAGCCGCTCAACGTCGGGCGCTGGCTGACCTGGGGCCTCTTCGCGCTGCTGCTCATCGTGGCGCCGAGGATCTTCACCAGCGGCCTGGCGATGACGGTGCTTTCGCAGATGGGCATCGCCATCATCGCCTGCCTGTCCTACAACATCCTGCTGGGGCAGGGCGGCATGCTCAGCTTCGGGCACGCGGTCTACACCGGCCTGGGCTCCTTTCTGGCGATCCACGCGCTCAACAGCGTGACCGCCGGCTCGCTGCCGCTGCCGGTGTCGCTGATCCCCATCGTGGGCGGCCTCGCGGGCGTGGGCTTCGCGGTGCTGTTCGGCTACGTGACCACCCGCAAGTCGGGCACCACCTTCGCCATGATCACGCTGGGCCTGGGCGAACTCGTGTTCGCGCTCTCGCTCATGATCCCCGAGTTCTTCGGTGGCGAAGGCGGCGTCTCGGGCGACCGCATGGCCGGCAAGCCCTTCATGGGCATCACCTACGGGCCGCAGGTGCAGGTGTACTACCTGATCGCCGTCTACACCTTCATCTCGGTCGGGCTCATGTTCGCCTTCACCCGCACGCCGCTGGGCCGCATGCTCAACGCCGTGCGCGACAACCCCGAGCGCGTGGAGTTCGTGGGCTACGACACCCAGCGCGTGCGCTACATGGCCTTCATCATCGCCGGCTTCTTCGCCGGCATCTCGGGCGGCCTGGGGGCCTTGAACTTCGAGATCGTCACCGCCGAGGTGGTGGGCGCGGCGCGCTCGGGCGCCTACCTGCTGTTCACCTTCCTGGGTGGCGCCACCTTCTTCTTCGGGCCCATCATCGGCGGCATCCTCATGGTGCTGGCCTTCGTGCTGCTCTCGGAGTTCACCAAGGCCTGGCTGCTCTACCTGGGCCTGATCTTCCTGTTCATGGTGATGTACGCCCCCGGCGGCATCGCCAGCCTGATCATGATGAACCTGCGCGTGGCGGCCTTCGGGCGCCTGCGCGAACTCTGGGTGAGCTACCTCGCGCTGGCCGGCACCGCCCTGGTGATGCTGGTGGGCGCGGCGGCCATGATCGAGATGGTCTACCACCTGCAGCTCAACACCACCCTGGGCTCCGAACTGCGCTTCCTCGGCGTGCCACTGGACGCCAAGGGCATCAACAGCTGGTTCGGCGCGGGCATGGTCATGCTCACCGGCCTGGGCCTGTTCGAACTCACGCGCCGCGCCTTCCTGCGCGAATGGGGCGAGATCCAGGAATACATCGAAAAAGAAATCAAGCGGCGGGAGGCGCTGTGAGCATGAACGCACCATCAACCTACGCGCTGGAACTCAAGGACCTGCGCAAGAGCTTCGGCAAGACCGAGATCATCCGGGGCGTGAACCTGGCTGTGAAGGCGGGCGAGCGCGTGGGCATCATTGGCCCCAACGGCGCGGGCAAGTCCACGCTGTTCAACCTCATCAGCGGGCGCTTCGCGCCCAGCAGCGGCCAGGTGCTGCTCAACGGCCAGCGCATCGACGGCAAGAAGCCGTTCGAGATCAACCGCGCCGGGCTCTCGCGCAGCTTCCAGATCACCAACATCTTCCCCAAGCTCAGCGTGTTCGAGAACCTGCGCTGCGGCGTGCTCTGGAGCCTGGGCTACAAGTACACCTTCCTGAAGTTCCTGGCCGACCTGGACGACGCCAACGAGCGCGCCGAGCAGCTCATGGAGATGATCAAACTCGACCGCAAGCGCGACACGCTGGCCATGAACCTGACCTACGCCGAGCAGCGCGCGCTGGAGATCGGCATCACCATCGCCGGCGGCGCCAACGTGATCCTGCTCGACGAGCCCACCGCCGGCATGAGCAAGAGCGAAACCAGCCGCTTCATCAGCCTCATCAAGGAAGTGACCGTGGGCAAGACCCTGCTCACGGTGGAGCACGACATGGGCGTGGTGTTCGGCCTGGCCGACCGCATCGCCGTGGTCGTCTATGGCGAGGTGCTCGCCTTCGACACACCCGCCGCCGTCCGGGCCAACCAGCGCGTGCAGGAGGCCTACCTGGGCTCGCACGTGGCAGACGCGCAGGGAGCGGCACACTGATGTTGAAAATCGAAAACCTCCACGCCTACTACGGCAAGAGCCACGTCCTGCACGGCGTGAGCTTCGACGTGCAGCCCGGCGAGATCGTCGCGCTGCTGGGCCGCAACGGCTCGGGCCGCTCCACCACCGCCAAGGCCGTCATGGGCCTGGTGGAATGCCAGGGCAGCATCCACTGGAAGGGCCAGCAGATCATGGGCAAGAAGGCCTATGAGGTGGCCCACCTGGGCCTGGGCTACGTGCCGGAGAACCGCGACATCTTCCCCACGCTCACCGTGCACCAGAACCTGATGCTGGGGCAGAAGGGCCGCGGCAAGGGCTCGCGCTGGAGCTTCGAGGACATGTACGGCATGTTCCCGCGCCTGCGCGAGCGCCAGCACACCGAAGCGGGCGTGCTCTCGGGCGGCGAGCAGCAGATGCTCACGCTGTGCCGCGCCCTCATGGGCGACCCCGACCTCATCATCATCGACGAGCCCACCGAGGGCCTGGCGCCCAAGATCGTGGAGCTGGTCGGCCAGTACCTGCAGACGCTCAAGTCGCGCGGGATCTCGGTGCTGCTGATCGAGCAGAAGCTGACGATTGCCATGGCGATTTCGGATCGCGCGCTGGTCATGGGGCACGGCAGCATCGTGTTCCAGGGCACGCCGGAGAGCCTGCGCGCCGATCCTTACACCCGCAAGGAGTGGCTGGAGGTTTAGGTGTGGCCCCCACGCTCCGCCGCTGCGCGGGTCGCTGCCCCCCAAGGGGGCTTTCCCGGCTTGGGGCGGCCCGGCGCCGGGACTCCCCCGCGCCGCCTGCGGCGGCACCCCCCCACTGGGGGGCGATGCCTGTGGGCCGGCGGAGCCGGACCCACGGCATCCTGGTTGCGGGCACGCCCTCCGGAGCCAATTCCTTTTTTCGCCTCCCTGAGACAAGCCGGCGACACCCGGGTCTTGCGGCGTTGCACAATCTTTCTAGAATCGAACGATCGTTCTTTTTAAAGAAGAGCGTCACAGTCAACGCCCTCAGGCACTGTCCGACATACAACGAAGGAGCTTTTTCATGACCGCTGAGTACCAGGTCCACGGCGATGTGGCCGTCATCACCATGAACAACCCGCCGGTCAACGGCCTGGGGCTGTCCACCCGCCAGGGCATCACCGACGGGCTGGCCAAGGCCGAGGCCGATCCGGCCGTGAAGGCCATCGTGCTGACGGGTGCCGGCAAGGCGTTTTCGGGTGGGGCGGACATCCGCGAGTTCGGCTCGCCCAAGGCGCTGGCCGAGCCGAACCTGCTGTCGGTGATCCTGGCGGTGGAAAACGCCTCCAAGCCGGTCATCGCCGCGATCCACTCCGTCGCCATGGGCGGCGGCCTGGAGCTGGCCCTGGGCTGCCACTACCGCATCGCCGCGCCCGGCACCAACGTGGCGTTGCCCGAAGTGAAGCTGGGCCTGATTCCCGGCGCCGGCGGCACGCAGCGCCTGCCGCGCGCGCTGGGCGTGGAGCCCGCGCTCAACATGATCGTGAGCGGCGAGGCCGTCAAGAGCGAGATGCTGGCGCAGGTGCCCGGCCAGATGCTGTTCAACAAGCTGTCGGCCTCGCCCGAGAGCCTGGCCGAGGAAGCCCTGGCCCTGGCCCGCGAGATGGCCGCGAAACACGCCGACGGCAGCGCGCTGCCCCGGGTGCGTGACCTGCCCTGCAAGCACCCCAAGGGCGACGCGTACTTCCAGTTCGCGCGCAACATGGTCAAGGGCATGTCCAAGAACTTCCCGGCGCCGGCCAAGTGCGTGGACGCGGTGGAAGCCGCCACCAAGAAGAAGTTCGACGACGGCATGGCCTTCGAGCGCGAGATCTTCATCAACCTGATGTGGACGCCCGAGTGCCGCGCGCTGCGCCACCTGTTCACGGCCGAGCGCGCCGCGAGCAAGATTCCCGATGTGCCGGAAGACACGCCCAAGCGCGAGATCGCCTCGGTGGCCGTCATCGGCGCCGGCACCATGGGCGGCGGCATCTCCATGAACTTCCTCAACGCCGGCATTCCGGTGAAGATGCTGGAGATGAAGCAGGAGGCGCTGGACCGCGGCATCGCGACCATCCGCAAGAACTACGAAGCCCAGGTGAAGAAGGGCAAGCTCAAGCAGGACAAGTACGAGCAGCGCATGGCGCTGCTGAGCACCACACTGAGCTACGACGACATCGGCTCGGCCGACCTCGTGATCGAGGCCGTGTTCGAAGAGATCGGCGTGAAGGAAAAGGTGTTCAAGGAACTCGACCGCGTGATGAAGCCCGGCGCGATCCTGGCCTCCAACACCTCCACGCTGGACGTGAACCAGATCGCCAATTTCACCCAGCGCCCGCAGGACGTGGTGGGCCTGCACTTCTTCAGCCCGGCCAACGTGATGAAGCTGCTGGAAGTGGTGCGCGGCGAGAAGACCGCCAAGGACGTCATGGCCACCGTGATGGCCGTGGCCAAGAAGATCAAGAAGACGGCGGTGGTCTCCGGCGTGTGCGACGGCTTCATCGGCAACCGCATGATCGAGCAGTACGGCCGCCAGGGCGGTTTCCTGCTGGACGAGGGCTGCACGCCCGAACAGGTGGACAAGGCGATGGAGAAGTTCGGCATGGCCATGGGCCCGTTCCGCATGGGCGACCTGGCCGGCAACGACATCGGCTGGGCGATCCGCAAGCGCCGCTACCAGGAAAAGCCGGACATGAAGTACAGCAAGACGGCCGACCTGCTGTGCGAGAAGGGCCGTTTCGGCCAGAAGACCGGTGCCGGCTGGTACGACTACGTGCCGGGCAAGCGCGACGCGATCCCGAACGCCGAGGTCGTGAAGATGATCGAGGACCACCGCAAGTCGCTCGGCATCACGCCGCGCAAGATCTCCGACGAGGAGATCGTGCAGCGCCTGGTGTACTCGCTGGTGAACGAGGCCGCGCACATCCTGGAAGAGGGCATCGCCAACAAGGCCAGCGACATCGACGTGGTCTACATCTTCGGCTATGGCTTCCCGATCCACCGCGGCGGTCCGATGATCTACGCGGACACGGTGGGCCTGTTCAACGTGGTGCAGAGCATGAAGCGCTTCGCCAAGAACCCGCTGGACGACGCGAAATTCTGGGAGCCGGCACCGCTGCTGGCGCGACTGGTCGCAGAAGGCAAGACCTTTAATTCGTGATGACCCCCCTGCGCCGCTTCGCGTCTTCCCCCCAAGGGGGGACGCACCCTTGGCCCGGCGAAGCCGGTTCCGTGGGTGCCCTGGGTAGCGGCGCCTCTCTCGTCTCACCGTTCAATTCGCAAGATAACTAGGAACCCATCATGACCAACGCCGTCATCGTTTCCACCGCCCGCACCCCCCTGGCCAAGAGCTGGAAGGGCGCTTTCAACATGACCCATGGCGCCACGCTCGGTGGCCACGCGGTGCAGCACGCCGTGCAGCGCGCCGGCATCGAAGCCGCTGAAGTGGACGACGTCATCATGGGCTGCGCCAACCCCGAAGGCGCCACCGGCGCCAACATCGCGCGCCAGATCGCGCTGCGCGCCGGCCTGCCCATCACCACCTCGGGCATGACGGTGAACCGGTTCTGCTCGTCCGGCCTGCAGACCATTGCCATGGCCGCGCAACGCATCATCGCGGGCGAGGGCGACGTGTACGTGGCCGGCGGTGTGGAGAGCATTTCCTGCGTGCAGCAGGAAATGAACACCCACATGCTGGCCGACCCCTGGCTGGTGAAGAACAAGCCCGAGATCTACTGGAACATGCTGCAGACCGCCGAGCAGGTGGCCAAGCGCTACAACATCTCGCGCGACGCCATGGACGAGTACGGCGCCGCCAGCCAGCAGCGGGCCACGGCCGCGCTGGAAGCGGGCCTCTTCAAGGCCGAGATCGCCCCCATCACCGTGACCGCCGGCGTGGTCGACAAGGTCATGGGCCTGAGCACCAAACAGGTGACGGTGGAGAACGACGAAGGCATCCGCGCCGGCACCACCAAGGAAGGCATCAGCGGCATCCGCCCGGCGATTCCCGGTGGCGTGATCTCGGCCGGCAACGCCAGCCAGTTCAGCGACGGCGGCGGTGCCTGCGTGCTGATGAACGAGACCCTCGCCGAGAAGCGCGGCCTCAAACCCCTGGGCCGTTTCCTCGGCTTCGCGGTGGCCGGCTGCGAGCCCGATGAAATGGGCATCGGCCCGGTCTTCGCCATTCCCAAGGTGCTCGCGCGCCTGGGCCTGAAGGTGAGCGACATCGACCTGTGGGAGCTCAACGAAGCCTTCGCGGTGCAGGTGATCTACTGTCGCGACAAGCTGGGCATCCCCGGCGACCGCCTCAACGTGAACGGCGGCGCGATCGCCGTGGGCCACCCCTACGGCGTGTCGGGCCAGCGCCTGACCGGCCACGCGCTGCTCGAAGGCAAGCGCCGTGGCGCCAAGCGCGTCTGCGTGACCATGTGCATTGGCGGTGGCATGGGCGCCGCCGGCGTGTTCGAAGTCCTCTGAGGGCCGGCACCATGGCCGAGGCCAGCGTCAGCCCCGAGGTGTTTCTGGCCATGGGGCGCGAGGTGCTGGCCGCGCAGCCGTTCTCGCGCCTCATCGGCGCCGAGCTGGCCGCGTTTTCCAAGGGGCATTGCGAGCTGCACGTGCCCATCGGCGAGTCCGTGAAGCAGCAGCACGGCTTCGTGCACGGCGGCGTGCTGAGCTACGCCGCCGACAACGCGCTCACCTACGCCGGTGGCAGTGCCCTGGGCTTGCCGGTGGTCACGGCAGAGTTCAAGATCAACTACCTGCGGCCCGCGATCGGCGAGCGCCTGATCGCCCGGGCCGAAGCCGTGCACACCGGCAGGACGCAATCGGTCTGCCGCTGCGACGTGTTCGTGGTCCAGGGCGGGGTGGAGAAACTCTGCGCGGTGGCGCAGGGCACCATCGCCGCGTTGCCACCCAAGAACTGAAGAAGAGACCTCCATGAGCCTGCGCCCCACCGTCGATTTCCTGCTTTACGACTGGCTCGATGCGCCCGCGCTGAGCGGGCGCGAGCGCTTCGCCGACCACAGCCGCGAGACCTTCGACGCCGTGCTCGACACCTGCGAGCGCATCGCGCGCGAGAAATACGCGCCATTCAACCGCGTGGTGGACACGCAGGAACCGCATTTCGACGGCGAGAAGGTGATCCTGCCCCAGGCCACGCACGACGCGCAGAAGGCCTACGCCGAAAGCGGCATGCTCAGCGCCGCGCAGGACTACGAGGTGGGCGGCATGCAGCTGCCCTACACGGTGGAGGCTGCGGCCAACGCCTTCTTCGCCATGGCCTCGGTGAGCATCGGCAGCGGCATGCTCACCACCGGCAACGCCAACCTGCTCATGGTGCACGGCACCGAGGCGCAGAAGAACGTGTTCGCACTCAACGAGTTCTCGGGCCGGTTCTCCGGCACCATGTGCCTGTCCGAGCCGCAGGCCGGCTCGTCGCTGAGCGACGTGACGACCCGCGCCGTGCCCGATGGCGCCGGCTTCGAGAGCGACCCGCTCGGGCCGCGCTACCGCCTCAAGGGCAACAAGATGTGGATCTCGGCCGGCGAGCACGAGCTGACCGAGAACATCATCCACCTGGTGCTGGCCAAGATCCCGGACGAAAACGGCAAGCTGGTGCCCGGCACGCGCGGCATCTCGCTTTTCATCGTGCCCAAGAAGATCGTGAACCCCGCCGGGGAATTGACGGGCGAACGCAACGACGTGGCGCTCGCGGGCCTGAACCACAAGTGCGGCTGGCGCGGCACCACCAACACGCTGCTCAACTTCGGCGAGGGCAAGTACCCGGTGCAGGGCGAAGCGGGCGCGGTGGGTTACCTGGTGGGGCAGGCGGGCAAAGGCCTGCACTGCATGTTCCACATGATGAACGAGGCCCGCATCGGCGTGGGCATGGCCGCCACCATGCTGGGCATGGCGGGCTACCTTGCCAGCCTGGACTACGCGAAGAACCGCCCGCAGGGCCGCCCCATGGGCCCGGCCGGCAAGGACCCGGCGCAGCCACCGGTGCGCATCATCGAACACGCCGACGTCAAGCGCATGCTGCTGGCGCAGAAGGCGTACTGCGAGGGCGCGCTCGCGCTGGAGCTGTACTGCGCGCGCCTGGTGGACGAGCAGCACACGGCCGACGCCGCCACGGCGGACGACGCGCGCCTGCTGCTGGAGGTGCTCACGCCCATCGCCAAGAGCTGGCCCAGCGAGTGGTGCCTGGAGGCCAACAGCCTGGCGATCCAGATCCACGGCGGTTACGGCTACACGCGCGATTTTCCGGTGGAGCAGTACTGGCGCGACAACCGCCTGAACATGATCCACGAAGGCACGCACGGCATCCAGGCCATGGACCTGCTGGGCCGCAAGGTGCTGATGGAAGGCGGCAAGGGCCTGAGCCTGCTGGCCGGGCGCATCAACGAGACCATTCAGCGCGCCATCCACGTGCCCGAACTGGCCGCCCACGCGAATGCGCTGGGCCAGGCGCTCGCGCAGGTGGGCGCCGCCACCAAGGCCGCCTGGGCCACCGGCGAACCCACCGACGCGCTGGCCAATGCCGTGCCCTACCTGCAGGCCTTCGGCCACACCGTGCTGGCCTGGATCTGGCTGGACGTGGCACTCGCCGCGCACGCGGCACCCGAATCGAACGCCCGCACCGGCCGCCTCGCCGCCATGCGCTTCTTCTTCCACTACGAGCTGCCCAAGATCGGCGCGTGGCTGCAGGTGGTGAGCAGCCGCGACCAGACCTGCGCGGCCCTGCCCGAGGAGGCCTTCTGATGTTGCATCACATCGTCATGTGGAAGATCAAGGCCACGGCCGACGGCAGCAGCCACGAGGCCAACATCGCCAAGGCCAAAGCCTTGCTCGATGCCTGTGCCAAGCTGGTGCCCGGCATCGTGCGCTTCGAGGTCGCCACCGCCGGCGGCGACCTGGAATGCACCTACGATCTGGTGCTCAACAGCAGCTTCACCGGCCGCGACGCGCTCGCCGCGTACCAGAACCATCCCTCGCACACCGCCCTCAAGCCGTTCATGCGCCTGGTGGTGGAGCAGCGGCAGTGCATGGACTACGAGACCTGATTCTTCACAGACACCACAGGAGACCACATGACCCGAACCATTCCCCAACTCTTCGACCTCAAGGGCAGGACCGCCCTGATCACCGGTGGCTCGCGCGGCCTGGGCCTGCAGATGGCCCACGCCCTGGGCGAGGCCGGCGCGCGCGTGCTGGTGAGTTCGCGCAAGGCCGAGGACCTGGAGAGCGCCACCGCCGAACTGCAGGCCGCCGGCATCGACGCGCGCTGGATCGCGGCCGACTGCTCGAAGGAAGAAGACATCCACCGCCTGGCCGACGAGAGTCTGCAGCGCCTGGGCGACATCGACATCCTGGTGAACAACGCGGGCGCCGCCTGGGGCGCGCCGGCCGAAGACCACCCGGTGGAGGCCTGGGACAAGGTGATGAACCTCAACGTGCGCAGCTACTTCATCCTGAGCCAGGTGATCGCCCGGCGCAGCATGATCGCGCGCAAGTCGGGCCGCATCATCAACACCGCGTCCATCGCCGGCCTGGGCGGCAACCCCTCGGGCATGAACACCATCGCCTACAACACCTCCAAGGGCGCGGTGATCAACTTCACCCGCGCGCTGGCCGCCGAGTGGGGCAAGTACGGCATCACCGTCAACGCGATCTGCCCGGGCTTCTTCCCGAGCAAGATGACCGTGGGCACGCTCAAGACCATGGGCGAGGAAAAACTCGCTTCGCACGCACCGCTGCGCCGCCTGGGCGACGACGAAGACCTCAAGGGCCTGACCGTGCTCTACGCCTCCGACGCCGGCAAGCACATCACGGGCCAGTGGCTGGCGGTGGACGGTGGCGTCAGCGTGATCACCGGAGGCTGAGCGTTTCATGGAGTTTTCCGTCCGCATCCCTTTCGTCGAGCTGCTGGGCTTCGAACTGCACCGGTTCGAAGGCGGGGAGGCGGAGCTTCGCTTCGACCCGGGGCCCGACCACCTGAACTCGTTCGACGTGGTGCACGGCGGCGCCAGCATGACGCTGCTCGACGTGGTCATGGCCCACGCCGCGCGCTCCACCGAGCCCGACATGGGCGCGGTCACCATCGAGATGAAGACCAGTTTCATGCGCGCCGCCAAGGGGCCGCTGCGGGCCACGGGCCGCACGCTGCACCGCACCGCCACGATGGTCTTCACCGAAGGCCACATTCACGACGCCGCCGGCAAGCTCTGCGCCCACGCCACCGGCACCTTCAAGCTCATGCCGCGCCTGGCCACCGGCGCCAGCAGCGCGCAGCCCCTCAACCGCATCCGGACCGACTGACGGTCCTTGTCGCCCAACGGAGAAACACCATGCCCGCCAACCAACAGATCCTGCTCGACAACCGCCCCGACGGCGAAGCCACCGTCCACAACTTCAAGCTCGTCACCACCCAGACGCCCGCGCTGGCCGACGGCCAGGTGCTGGTGCGCCACCACTTCCTGAGCCTGGACCCCTACATGCGCGGCCGCATGAACGACAGCAAGAGCTACGCCGCCTCGCAGCCGCTGGGCGAGGTGATGATCGGTGGCACCGTGGGCGAGGTCGCTGAATCGAAGCACCCCAAGTTCCAGCCCGGCGACAAGGTCGTGGGCATGGGCGGCTGGCAGGAATACAGCGTGGTCGATGCCGGCCAGCCCGGCGCGCTGCGCAAGGTGGACACCACCCACGTGCCGCTCTCGCACTACCTGGGTGCAGTCGGCATGCCGGGCGTGACCGCCTGGTACGGCCTGGTGAAGATCATCAACCCCAAGGCCGGCGACACCGTGGTGGTGAGCGCCGCCACGGGCGCGGTGGGCAGCGCCTTCGGTGCCCTGGCCAAGGCGCGCGGCTGCCGCGCGGTTGGCATCGCCGGTGGCCCGGACAAGTGCAAGTACGCGGTGGAAGAGCTCGGCTTCGATGCCTGCATCGACTACAAGGTCCACAAGGACATGTACTCGCTGGCCAAGGCCTTGAAGGAGGTCTGCCCCAAGGGCATCGACGGCTACTTCGAGAACGTGGGCGGCATGGTGCTCGACGCGGTGCTGCTGCGCATGAACGCCTTCGGCCGCATCGCGGTGTGCGGCATGATCGCCGGCTACGACGGCCAGCCGCTGCCGCTGGCCAACCCCGCGCTGATCCTGGTGAACCGCCTCAAGGTCGAGGGCTTCATCGTCAGCGAGCACATGGAAGTCTGGCCCGAGGCCCTGACCGAGCTGGGCACGCTGGTGGGCACCGGCAAGCTGCGCCCGCGCGAAACGGTGGCGCAGGGCCTGGCCGCCGCGCCCGAGGCCTTCATGGGCCTGCTCAAGGGCAAGAACTTCGGCAAGCAGCTCGTCAAGCTGGTCTGAGCCACCGGGGTCGCGCGTGGACACGCCGGGCCAGCAGCAAGGTGAAGAGTTCCGCCAGGACCTGCGGGCACCCGGCGCGCGCAACGCGCAGGCGCGCCGCCTGCTCAGCACGGCCGAGCTGGCGCCGCTGACCCGGCTGTCCACGGCGCGCTCCCTGCTGGCGATCGCGCAGACCCTGGGCTGGATCGCCGCGGCCGTGGCGCTGGCGGTGCTTACCTGGCCCAGCCCGTGGATGGTGCTCAGCGTGCTGGTGCTCGGCGTGGCGCAGCACGCGGTCTTCATCCTGATCCACGAGGCCGCCCACTACCGTCTGTTCGCCGCGCGCTGGGCCAACGACGGCCTGAGCCGGCTGATGGGCATGGCCGTGGGCCTGTCGATGTGCACCTACCGCGTCACGCACCGCCTGCACCACAACCACCTCTACACCGAGGAAGACCCGGACACCGCCATCCACGGCGGCTACCCGCGCGGTCGCCTGTACCTGTTGCGCAAGCTGGGTGAAGACCTGCTGGGCCTCAACGCCTGGAAGACCTACGCCTACTTCTTCGGTGCGCCCGCCATCAACGACGACACGCGGCGCGAGATCCGCCCGCTGGACGACACCTCGCCCGCCTTGCGCGCCGCCGCGCGGCAGGACCGCTGGCTGGTGCTGGCCTTCCAGCTGACCGCGCCGCTGGCGGCCTTCGCCTGGGGTGGTGCGCAAGGCCTGCTGATGTACGCGGTGCTGTGGCTGTTGCCCCTGGTCACGGTGCTGCAGCCCATCTTGCGCCTGCGTGCGATCTGCGAGCACGGCGCGGTGACCGACCTGTCCTCGCCGCTGACCGCGGCGCGCTGCAACCGCACCAGCGGCTCGCTGGCCAATTGGCTGGGCCGCGCGCTGCTGTTCCCGCACCACGTGAACTACCACCTGGAACACCACCTGTACCCGGCCGTGCCGCACTACCACCTGCCGCGCCTGCACCGGCTGCTGCGCGACAAGGGCGCGCTGGACGCCGCCGAGGTGCGCGACCTGAGCGACACCTGGACCCGGATCTTTGCCCCGAGGAGACCCCGAGATGCCCGCCACGCATGACGTTTTCAACCAGCCCGAGCCGCTGGTGGATGTGAACCTGTTCGACGGCAACCGGCCGATGCAGGCGGCGTTGAAATTCAACGCGCCCGCGCTGGACACCGCGCCGCTGCAGGCGCTGGGCGCCACGGTGGGCAGCGGCGAGATGCAGACGCACGCGCGCCTGGCCAACGTGCACACGCCGCAGCTCAAGACGCACAGCCGCTTCGGCCACCGCATCGACCAGGTGGAGTTCCACCCGAGCTACCACGCGCTGATGACGGCCGCGGTGGGCGCGGGCCTGCACGGCACCGCGTTCTCGGCCGAGCAGCAGGCCACCGGCCACGCCCACCAGCTGCGCGCCGCCGGCTTCATGCTCTTCACCGAGCTGGAACCGTCCATCCTGTGCCCCATCTCCATGAGCTACGCGGTGGCGCCCGCGCTCAAGGACAACCCCGCCATCTACCGGGACTGGGCGCCCGGCCTCACCAGCCGCGCCTACGACCCGGCGCTCAAGGTCTGGCGCGACAAGCCCGGCCTGACCATGGGCATGGGCATGACGGAGAAGCAGGGTGGCTCCGACGTGCGCGCGAACACCACGCGCGCCGAGCCCGCCGGCAGCGACGCCTGGGGCCAGCGCTACAGCGTCACCGGCCACAAGTGGTTCTTCTCGGCGCCGATGTGCGACGCCTTCCTGATCCTGGCGCAGACGGCCAGTGGGCTCTCGTGCCTGTTCCTGCCGCGCGTGCTGCCCGACGGCACGCTCAACCAGCTGTTCATCCAGCGCCTGAAGGACAAACTGGGCAACAAGGCCAACGCGAGCTCCGAGGTGGAGTTCGTGGGCGCCAGCGCCTGGCTGGTGGGCGAGGAGGGGCGCGGCGTGCCGCAGATCCTGGCCATGGGCACCATGACGCGGCTGGACTGCGCGCTGGGCACCAGCGGCCTGATGCGCCAGGCGCTGTCCATCGCGCTGAACCACACCACGCAGCGCAAGGCCTTCGGCAAGGCGCTGATCGACCAGCCGCTGATGAAGAACGTGCTGGCCGACCTGGCGCTGGAGTCCGAGGCGTCCACCGCGCTGGCCCTGCGCCTGGCGCGCAGCTTCGACCGCGCGAGCGACCCGCACGAGCAGGTGATGACGCGCCTGCTCACCCCGGTGGCCAAGTTCTGGATCTGCAAGCGCGGCAGCCACTTCGCGCAGGAAGCCATGGAATGCCTGGGCGGCAACGGCTACGTGGAGGAGGGCGGCGAGGGCGTCATGGCGCGCATCTACCGCGAAATGCCGCTCAACTCGATCTGGGAGGGCGCGGGCAACATCATGGCGCTGGACCTGCTGCGCGCCTTGCGCAAGGCCGATGCCGCCGCCGCGCTGGCCCAGGAACTCGCGCCCGCGCGCGGCATGCACGCCGCGCTGGATCACCTGGCCGATCGCCTGCCGGCTCGCGTGGAAGAGATGGCCACCGAGATGGAAGCCCGCCGCCTGGCGCAGGACGTGGCCCTGGCCGTGCAGGCCGCGCTGCTGGCGCAGACCGCGCCTTCGGCCGTGTTCGGCACCTTCTGCGAGTCGCGCCTGGCCGGGCAGTGGGGTTACAGCTTCGGGTCGCTGGGTGCGGGCACCGATTTCGATGCCATCATTGCCCGAGCCATGCCGCGCTGAACATTCCCACAAGGCCCCCCCGATATGTCCGACCTCATCCTTCACCACTACGCCACGTCGCCGTTTTCCGAGAAAGCGCGCCTGATGCTGGGCCACAAGGGCCTTGCCTGGCAGAGCGTGAACATCCCACGCATCATGCCCAAGCCCGACGTGGTCGCGCTCACCGGCGGCTACCGCCGCACGCCCATCCTGCAGGTCGGCGCCGACATCTACTGCGACACCGCGCTGATCTGCGACGTGCTGGAGCACCGCCAGCCCCAGCCCGCGCTCTACCACGAGCACCACAAGGGCGTGGCGCGCGTGCTGGCGCAATGGGCCGACACCACGCTGTTCTGGGCCGCCATGGCCTACAGCCTCAGCCCGAAGGGCGCGGCCGCGCTGTTCGCCGGCCAGCCTCCCGAAGCGGCCCAGGCCTTCGCGGCCGACCGCGGCGCCATGCGCGGCGGCATGACCAGCCTGCGCCCGGGCGACGCCACCGCCGCCTACCGCAGCTACCTGCGCCGCCTCTCTACCATGGTCGAGGAACAGCCCTTTCTGCTGGGCGGCGCGCCCTGCGTGGCCGACTTCGCCGCCTATCACCCGCTGTGGTTCACCCGCGTGGTCAACCCCGCGATGGCCGGCATCCTGGACGCCACGCCCCACGTGATCGAGTGGCTGGACCGCATGGCCGCCATCGGCCACGGCACGTCGCACAAGATGACGTCCACCGAGGCGATCGCCATCGCGGCCGCCGCCGAGCCCGCGCCGCTGACCGACGACGTGTTCCAGGACGAACACGGCATCGCCCTGGGCAGCCGCGTGACCGTGACCGCCGAGTCCTTCGGCCCCGAGCCCACCGAAGGCATCCTGCGCGCGGCCACGCGCACCCGCTACACGCTGGAACGCAACGACGAGCGCGCCGGGCGCCTGCACGTGCACTTCCCGCGCATCGGTTATGTGTTGAGGGAAGTGCGCGCTTGAGCTCCCCGACCCCGAACCTGACCTGGCGCTGCCTGCCTTTTGATGCCCTGCATGCCCGCAACCTGTATGCCCTGCTGCAACTGCGCACAGAGGTGTTCGTGATGGAACAGAACTGCGTGTTCCAGGACATGGACGGCGCCGACGCCCGATGTTTCCACCTGCTCGGTGAACGCACCGACGGCACGCTGGCGGCCTACGCCCGCCTGGTGCCGGCCGGCCTGAAATTCACCGAGGCCAGCATCGGCCGCGTGGTCACGCTGCCGGCCGCGCGCGGCGGTGGCCGGGGCCATGTGCTCATGCGCGAAGCGGTGCGGGCCTTGCACGGCCTGTGGGGCGTGCAGCCCATCCGCATCGGCGCGCAGGCCAGATTGGAGGCCTTCTACCGCCAGCACGGCTTCGAACCGGCCAGCGAGATCTACATCGAAGACGGCATCGACCACATCGAGATGGTTCGGGCCGCCTGAGTTCTTTCACACACAGGAGACATCCATGATTCAGGATTTCAAGGGCAAAACGGCGGTGCTCACCGGCGCCGGCTCGGGCTTCGGCCTCGAATGCGCGCGCATCGGCGCGAAGCTGGGCATGAATCTGGTGCTGGTGGACGTGCAGCAGGACGCGCTGGACAAGGCCACGGCCGAGATCGAGGCCACCGGCGTGCAGGTGCTCTCGCGCAAGGTCGACGTCTCCAGCCAGGAACAGATGGAAGCCCTGGCCAAGGCGGTCGAACAGCGCTTCGGCGCTCCGCACTTCGTCTTCAACAACGCGGGCGTGGGCTCGGCCGGCCTGGTGTGGGAAAACTCGGTGCGCGACTGGGAATGGGTGCTGGGCGTGAACCTCTGGGGCGTGATCCACGGCGTGCGCCTGTTCACCCCCATGATGCTGGCCGCCGCCAGGAAAGACCCGAACTGGCGCGGCCACATCGTCAACACCGCCAGCATGGCCGGCCTGCTCACGCCGCCCAACATGGGCATCTACAACGTGAGCAAACACGCCGTGGTGAGCCTGACCGAGACGCTCTACCAGGATCTGAAGCTGGTGAGCGATCAGCTCAGCACCAGCGTGCTGTGCCCGTACTTCGTGCCCACCGGCATCAACCAGAGCCACCGCAACCGCCCGGCCGAGATGGCCGACGAAAAAGCCACGCAAAGCCAGCTGATCGGTCAGGCCATGACCGACAAGGCCGTGGGCTCGGGCAAGGTCTCGGCCGCCGAGGTGGCCCAGCTGGTGTTCGACGCCATCAGCGCCGACCGCTTCTACATCTTCAGCCACCCGCGCGCGCTGGGCAATGTGCGCGCGCGCATGGAAGGCATCGTCAACCAGACCAACCCGGCCGACCCGTTCCTCGAACGGCCCGAGATCGGTGCGGGTTTGCGCGCGGCGCTGCGCGCGGTGTGAGACCGCGATGGACGGCGGCCACACGCTGTTCGACACCGCCATCGGTGCCATCGGCATCGCCTGGGGGCCGCACGGCGTGGTGGCGGTGCAGTTGCCCGAAGCGGATGCCACGCGCACCCGGGCCCGCTTGCTGAAGGGCCTGCCGCCGCTGCCGGAAGACGCGCACCCGCCCGCGCCGGTGCAGGCCGCCATCGACGGCGTCCAGGCCTTGCTGGCGGGCGCCTCGCGCACCGATCTGCGCGAGATCGCGCTCGACATGAGCGGACTCACCCCGTTCCAGCGCGAGGTCTATGCCCTGGCCCGCGCGATACCGCCCGGCGAAACGCGCACCTATGGCGAACTGGCCGAGGCCTTGGGCGACGCCGGCCTGGCCCGGGCGGTGGGGCAGGCCATGGGCCACAACCCGTTCGCGCCCATCGTGCCTTGCCACCGCGTGCTCGCGGCGGGCGGGCGCTCGGGTGGTTTCTCGGGCGGCAGCGGCGTGCCGACCAAGCTGCGCATGCTGCAGATCGAGCGCGCCCGCATCGGCAACGAGCCCGGCCTGTTCGACGGAGAGCCGCCGTGATCACCGCCACCGAGCTGCAGGCCGGCCCGGTGCGCGTGGTGGACTACCGCTGCGGCACCGGCCCGGCCGAGCGGCCGTTCACGGAGGTGCACCAGGGCCATTCGGTGTCCTATGTGCGCAAGGGCACCTTCGGCTACCGGGTGGGCGGCGATGCCTACGAGCTGGTGGCCGGCTCGGTGCTGGTGGGCCACCCGGGCGACGAATTCATGTGCACGCACGACCACGCGGTCTGCGGCGACGAGTGCCTGGCCTTTCACCTCTCGCCCGGCTTCGTCGAACTGGTCGGTGGCGACCGCCGCACCTGGCGCACCGGCGGCCTGCCGCCCTTGCCCGGGCTCATGGTGCTGGGCGAGCTCGCGCAGGCCGTGGCCAGCGGCCAGGGCGACGCCGGCCTGGACGAGGTGGGCCTGTGGTTCGCGTCGCGCTTCGTGGACGTGGTGAGCGGCCGCGAGCTCAGGCCCGCGCCGGTGGCCGAACGCGACCGGCGCCGCGCGGTCGAGGCCGCGACGTGGATCGCGGCCCATTCGAACGAGGCCGTCGACCTGGACCGGGCGGCGGGCGAAGCGGCCCTGAGTCCGTTCCATTTCCTGCGGGTGTTCTCGCGGGTGCTGGGCGTCACGCCGCACCAGTACCTGGTGCGCTCGCGCCTGCGGCACGCGGCCCGGCTGCTCGCCGAGGACGATCGCCCGGTGACCGAGGTGGCGCTGGAGGTGGGCTTCGCCGACCTCAGCAACTTCGTGCGCAGCTTCCACCGCGCGGCCGGCCTGTCCCCGCGCGGCTTCCGGCGCGCCGCCCGCAACGGTCTTCCCCAAGACCGCAAGATTCTCCAAGACCGCCTGGCGACCCTGCTCGAAGATGAACGCCTCATCCACCCATCGAGCAGGAAACCTTCGCCATGTACGACCACCTCGGACTGAAAGTCAACGACCTCGCCAAGAGCACCCGCTTCTACGAAGCCGCGCTCGCGCCGCTCGGCCACGTGCTGGGCTCCCACGACGACAGTTATGCCGGCCTGGGGCCGAAAGACGCCCCCGCGCTGTGGCTCTACGCGGCGCCGGGCCACCAGGGCCCGGGCACGCACGTCGCGTTTCGCGCCTCCGACCACCGGGCGGTGGACGCCTTCTACAAAGCGGGCCTGAAGGCCGGCGCGCGCGACAACGGCGGCCCCGGCGCGCGGCCCGACTACAGCCCGACCTACTACGCGGCCTTCCTGATCGATCCCGACGGCAACAACGTCGAAGCCGTCTGCCCGTGAGGGTTCAGGCCGGGGCCTGCGCGTCCTGGCCCTCGGCCTGCTGTTTCTTCACCTGGTTGCCCAGCACCAGCTGGCGGCCGGCGAACAGGCCGCCGGCGGCTTCGAGGTCCATGCGCTCGGCGTCGCGCCGGCGCAGGTGCTCCATCACCTCGTCGGCTTCCTCCTCGGCGGCCCCGAGCGTGAGCACCGCCTGGCGGCCCATGGCCATGGCCGACTCGAAGGTCTCGCGCACGAGGTAGCCCACGTCGGCCTTGCGCAGCTCGAGCACGTGTTCGCGGTCGAACGCGCGCACCAGCAGCTCGGCGTGCGGGAACTCGGTCTTGGCCAGCTCGGCGATGCGCGTGGCGGCTTCCTTGTTGTCCAGGCAGACCAAGATGGCCTGCGCCGCGTGGGCACCGGCCGCGTGCAGCACGTCGGCGCGGCAGCCGTCGCCGTAGTAGACCTTGAAGCCGTAGGCTTCGGCGTCGCGGATCATCTGCACGTTGTTGTCGATGATGGTGATGCTCGCGCCCCGGGCGATCACGCCCTGGCTGGCGATCTGGCCGAAACGGCCGAAGCCGATCACCAGCACGCTCGCGGCCCGGTCGGCCACGGTCTCGATGCCGTCCATGGACACGCCGGTGTCCTTGGCCGCGAAGCGCCGGTGCACCAGCACCACCAGCGGGGTGAGCGCCATGGACAGGACCACGATGGCGGTCATGTTGGCGTTGACCACCGGGTCGATCACCTTGGCGCCCAGCGCGGCGGCGAACAGCACGAAGGCGAACTCGCCGCCCTGCGCCATGAGCACGGCGCGGTCCAGCGCGTCGGCGTGCGAGCTGCGGGCGAAGCGCGCCACGCCGTAGATGCACAGGGCCTTGACCAGCATCATCGCCACCACGCCGGCCACGATGATGGGCCAGTTGCTCGCCACGGCCGCCAGGTCCAGCGACATGCCCACGCTCAGGAAGAACAGGCCCAGCAGCAGGCCGCGGAAGGGCTCGATGTCGGCCTCCAGCTGGTGGCGGAAGGTGGATTCGGACAGCAGCACGCCGGCCAGGAAGGCGCCCATGGCCATGGACAGGCCACCGACCTGCATCAGCAGGGCCGCGCCCAGCACCACCAGTAGGGCGGCGGCGGTCATCACCTCGCGCGCCTTGGCGTTGGCCAGGATGCGGAAGAGGGGGTTGAGCAGCCACACGCCTGCGGCCACGAGCGCCACCAGCGAGCCCAGGCCCAGGCCGATCGCGCCCCAGCGCGACGAGTTGGCGGCCACCGGCCCGCCGATGTCGGGCGGCGCCAGGAAGGCCACCACCGCCAGCAGCGGCACGATCAGCAGGTCCTCGAACAGCAGGATGGCGACGATCTTCTGCCCGCGCGGCTGGGCCATGTCGCCGCGCTCGCCCAGCAGCTGCATCACCACGGCGGTGGAGGTCAGCACGAAGCCCATGGCGCTCACGAAGGACACGCCCAGCGGGAAACCGAAGGCCAGGCCGACGCCGGTGAGCAGAAAGCCGCACACCACCACCTGCAGGCTGCCCAGGCCGAAGATGGCCTTGCGCAGGCTCCAGAGGTGCGAGGGCTGCATCTCCAGGCCGATCACGAAGAGGTACATCACCACCCCGAGCTCGGCCGTGTGCAGGATGGTGGCCGGGTCGCTGATCAGGCCCATGCCGAACGGCCCGATGGCCAGGCCCGCGGCCAGGTAACCCAGCACCGAGCCCAGGCCGATGCGCTTGAACAGGGGCACGGCGACCACCGCTGCGCCCAGCAGGGTCACGACTTTGAGCAGGTCGCCTGCGCTGCCTTCAACGGCCATGGTGGGGTTCTCCGGGGGAAAGTAGGGG